>JBBISZ010000211.1:0-5154 GCA_037441045.1 Deltaproteobacteria bacterium
AAATGCTGTCCAACTTAAAATCCCTTGAATGTTAGTTGCTCAATATCAGACACAACGGGCAGGGTATCAAAAGGCTTATTTATCCACTCCCACTAATCGCTATATGCAGGATAGATTAATCATCAGTAATACCATCAGATTGCTTATTGATCAGTTAAAGACTAAATGAAAGATTAAATTCAAAGGATTCTTTGCAAAATTTATTGTGGACAGATGTGTGTTTTCTTAGTATTTTTAATAGAAATTAATAAGGTTCATTGTAAGCTACTTATCAGAATTGGGACAGTCTATGTGATTAAAATCATATTTTATGAAATTTTTTCTTTAATAAGAAACACAGGCCATTAAATTCCTATTGCAAAAATTGAATATTTTTCGTATTCACATATTTGAGGAGATTATTATGGGCTTTAAATGTGGTATTGTTGGGCTGCCAAATGTGGGGAAATCGACGCTTTTTAATACTCTAACATCAAAGAATGTACCTGCTGAAAATTATCCGTTCTGCACGGTAGAACCGAATACGGGTATAGTAGTAGTACCGGATGAACGACTCAATAGTATAGTAAAGATCATCAAGCCTGAGAAAGTGACTTATAATACACTTGAATTTGTAGATATTGCAGGGCTTGTCAAAGGGGCAAGTAAAGGGGAAGGGCTGGGTAATAAATTTCTCTCGCATATACGGGAGGTGGATGCCATCTGCCATATTATAAGGGCATTTGAAGATGATAAAATTGTAAATGTAAATAGCAGTATTGATCCTGTAAGAGATGCCGAAATTATAAATACTGAACTAATTCTTGCTGATCTTGAAGTCATAAGTAGAAAAAAGGATAAGGTTAAGAATGCGGCAAAGAGTGGAGAAAAGGATGCAATACAGGAAATGGAAATGCTTACAAAACTGGAAAACATACTTAATGAAGGTAAACTGCTTTACAATGCGAATCTGGATGGTGAAACCAGAAACTATGCAAAAGCGAACTTTCTGCTGACAATAAAACCTATGTTCTATGTGCTGAATATCTCCGATATTAATCAGAATTCTTCAGTAATTTCGAATTTTGAAAATTTTGTACTATCCCAGAAAACAAAGTATGTAAAGATTGCCTGCAAATTTGAATCTGACCTGATGGAATTTGATGAGAGGGAGAGGATGCAGATGCTCAGGGAGGCGGGTCTTGGAGAGAGTGCACTGAGTAAGGTAATAAAAACAGGTTATGAAATTTTGAATCTTCTGACTTTTTATACAGTGGTAGGAAAAGAGACGAGGGCATGGTCAATTAAGGCGGGTAGCAAGATAATTGACGCAGCAGCGAAGATTCACACAGATATGGCAAAAGGGTTTATAAAAGGAGAGGTTATTCATTATTATGATTTTATGGATTGCAAGGGTGAAGAAGGTGCTGCGAAAAAGGGGAGAATTCTGATAGTGGGCAGGGATTATGTAATTCAGGACGGAGATGTAGTCAGGATCAGGTTCAATGTTTGAGGAGAGCAAAACATGAGAATTGATTCAAGGACAAACAATGAATTGAGAAAAATAGATATACAGACCAATATCAATAAATATGCAGAAGGTTCATTAATAATATCCTTTGGTGATACAAGGGTATTAATAACTGTCTCACTCGAAGAGAGGTTGCCAGCCTGGCTCAACGGAAAGGATTTTGGATGGATTACAGCAGAATACAATATGCTTCCGCGCTCCACCCAGCAGAGAGTGCAGAGAGAATCTACGCTCAGGTCTGGAAGGACACACGAGATTCAAAGACTTATTGGGAGATCTATAAGAGCCGTTACAGATCTGTCAGTTTTGAAAGACAGATGCCTTATAATAGATTGCGATGTTTTACAGGCAGATGGAGGCACACGTACCTGCTCAATTACCGGGGCGTTAATAGCTGTTCAGAATGCCCTCAAACGACTGTATAGTATGGGAATAATCCCGAGAATGCCACTTAACGAGCCTGTGGCTGCGATATCTGCGGGAATTGTCAACGGGGAGATGTTGCTCGATTTGAATTATTATGAGGATTCAAATGCTGAGGTGGATATGAATCTGGTTATGACTGAGAGCAGGAGGATAGTGGAGATTCAGTCCACATCTGAAAAAAGGACAGTAAACAAAGACGAGTTGGACAGATTATTTTCACTTGCAGAGAATGGAATAATGGATATAATTAAGTTGCAAAAGAGGTTTTTCATTTAGTAATATGGAACACTCAAATAAGAGAAAAGATGAGAGAGTAAAATATCCGTTACTTATCAGGGTCAATAATGATGCCGGAGTTAGAAAGGACTTTGCAGTAAATATATCCAGAGGCGGATGTTTTATTCATACTCACACACCGTATGAAGTGGGGACGACGCTCTCTTTTGAGGTTTTGAAAAATACAGGTGAAGTGCTCTTCTCAGGTGAGGGAATAGTTGTATGGAAAAAGACAGAAAAAGACGATCCAAAGGAGCATGGATGTGGAGTTCGCTTTATAAAACTATCAAATGATGCTGTCAGAATAATTGAAGAGATTGTCAGACAGGAGATAGAGAAGACAGGTGTAATCAGGGAATATTCGGAAGGGAGAGAGACTCAAAACAAATCAAATTCTGTAGGGATTCAGACATCAAAGTCTCGAAAGATAATTGGTATAGATCTGGGGACGACTTTCTCCTGTGTCTCAACTGTTGTAAATAATAAACCTATAGTAATACCTTCCAGACAGGGATACAGAACTGTCCCGTCCATTGTAGCAATAAATGAAAAGGGGAAATTATTAATCGGGCATCCTGCTCGTGAGCAGTTGCTCATCAACCCCAAAAATACAGTATATGGGGCAAAGAGGCTGATAGGTAGGAAATACAAATCAAGAATAGTTCAGGAGATAAAAAGTCGTTTTGCTTATGAGATACTTGAGGGAGAAAATGAGAACTGTCTGGTAAGTATTGCCAATACAAAATTTACACTTGAAGAGATCTCTTCATTTATACTTAAAGAGTTAAAGGAGATAGCCGAGACTTTTTTTGCCGAAGAGGTAAACAGGGCTGTAATAACTGTTCCAGCATATTATAACGAATCTCAAAGGCAGGCTGTAAAGGATGCAGGGAGACTTGCGGGACTGGAGGTTGAGAGGATACTCAATGAACCTACTGCTGCGGCTCTCGCATTTGGATTCTTCAAAGGAATGAAGAAGAGGATAATGGTTTATGATCTGGGCGGAGGAACTTTTGATGTCTCCATAATGGATATTCATGATAATGTATTTGAGGTGTTATCCACAGGTGGAGATACTTTTCTGGGTGGGGTGGATTTTGATAACAGAATTGTCAATTATATACTGGAGGAATTTAAGAAACAGTACAATAAGGATCTCTCACAGGATCAGGTTGTTATGCAGCGTCTCCTGTTTGCTGCAGAGAATGCCAAGATAGAACTGTCGTCGGCACAGGAGAAGCAGATTCACATACCGTTTGTATCCCTAATAAATGGTAAGGCAGTAGATATTCGTCAGGTCCTGACACGACAGAAAATTGAGGAGATTACATCTGATCTTGTAGATAGGACCATTATTGTTTGTGAAGAGGTGTTATCAGCAAAAAGCATAGATATCAAGAGTATAGATGAGATTCTACTTGTAGGTGGACAGAGCAGGATGCCACTCGTAAAAAGGAAGATAGTAGAATATCTCGGCAAAGAACCTCATAAGGGGGTTCACCCTGATGAGGCGGTGGCAATAGGAGCCGCTCTACTTGCAGATTCTATATTGAAGAATGAAAATGTACTTTTGATTGATGTGCTTCCGATGAGTGTGGGTATCTCTCTGGACGGAAAGAAGTACCTGAAGGTAATACCCCGCAACTCACAACTCCCAACAGATAGATCGATCACACTATTAAACCCGGTAGATTTTGCTCCTGAATTAAAATTGACTATTTATCAAGGGGAATCGCCATTTTTAGAGGCAAATGAGATGGTAGGAGAATTGACAATATCGGAGATACCACGTGTTCCCAAAGGGAATGCAAGGATAAATGTGAAGTTTTCTGTAGACCATGAATCAATATTCAAGATTCAGGCAATAGACCTCAAGAGCGGGAATTCCATGCCAGTAAAATTTATTAATTATACCAACAGAAAAGATTTGATTAAAGTAGCCGTTGACTCGAGTAATTCTGTACAACTCCCTCAAAAGTTAGAAGACAAACACAAAGAAGACAGAGATATAATAGCCCAGAACAATATAAAACAAAAAAGTGGATTTTTCTCCTGGCTTAAGAGACTATTTTCTTGATTTTATATAAATCACACTTCATGTTTAATTATTTCCCATTTCCTATTTAACTATTTCCTATTTAACTATTTATCAGGTTTCAATCCTTGTTCTGATGAAAAATGGGAAGTGGGAAGTATGTAAATGGGAAGTAAGGAGTGGGAAGTGGGAAGTATGTAAATGGAAAATAGGAAGTAGGAAGTAAGAAATAGGAAGTAAATAAGTAGGTAATGGAAAGTATGTAAATGGGAAGTAGGATATTAAAGAGAAATTTCATTAACTATGTTTTTTTGCACTTGTCACACTTTTTCCTAATATATTTCTTATTTCCTTTGATTCCTTAATTAATTCATCTATATTCTTAGAAGGAATACCAGAATCTTTTAATAAACTTAACCAGAAAGCAGTTTCCTTTGATTCCTTAAAGGCAATGCTTATCTTATATATAAAATCATCTTTGCTAAATGCACCTGTAGCCTCTTCATAGTTTGCTGCAATAGATGTTCCAGACCTTAATAATTGTTTCCCAATTTCATAAGCAACCATTTCTTTTGGTAGATTTCTTACAAATTTTATTATCATCAAAGCAAATTCATAAAATCGCTGTCTTAATTCATCATTTCCTTTCATGATTCAAACCTTATACTATTTTTCTTTTAATTTCAATCAATTTGACTTCTCATTTCCTATTTAACCATTTCCTATTTAACTATTTATCAGGTTTCAATCCTTGTTCTGATGAAAAATGGGAAGTGGGAAGTATGTAAATGGGAAGTAAGGAGTGAGAAGTTTAATGTAAGTAAATGGAAAGTAAATAAATTGAAAACAAAAACACTGGAAGTTTTTTAATGTAAAACTTCTCATTTTCTATTTCCTATTTAACTAT
>JBBISZ010000212.1:0-5141 GCA_037441045.1 Deltaproteobacteria bacterium
AAGATCTCAAATCTTTTCATATCAATCTCGGAGACATAGATACTTATAATTTTTTTGCCTCCTTGAAGGATTATGTAATCCTTCAAGGAATGCTTTATAAATGTGACATTTTAAATTTTGAATTAAGTGTGACATTTTAAAATTGGAACCACAATTACAGTTATGCTTTAATTTGGCTTTAAAAGATGTTATTCTTTACAGGTCTTTTTAAGGAGTTGTTATGTATAAAAATGTTATTTCATTACCTTTAATTATTTTGAGTCTTACATTCTTTTCCTGTGAGGATAGAGAAGATATAAGCCAGGATGTAATAATTGCCCAGGATATCTCAATATCAGATGTCGAAGGCAGCACTGATACCTCCAACTTAGATAATAAATTCACCCTAAATTCAAAGGATTCAAAAATAGTTGTGGATAAACAGCAAAAGATTATATCGCTCTTTTTCAAAGAGAAGAATCTCCTCAATTTTAATTACAGCAATATAATGCTCGGAATCGTTAAGGTCGTTGATGATGAATACAACTATGACCCATGGCCCATTGTAAGTGAAGATAAAAATTATACACCTCCAGAGGGATTTAAATGGATTACAATTCAGGATATAGATTTTTTGAGCAGTGATACAGAATCCATCCTCTTAAAACTCACATTCGAAGCAAATCGTATCGCAACAATGAAAATAAAAAAAATAGCAGACAATAGATTCAGTTTTGAAATATTGCCTGATGAAAGATCTGTCAGAAATATTGCCTATTACAGACTCGACGCCGCAGTAAGCAAGGATGAGGCATTTTATGGACTGGGGGCATATCTTGATAATGTAAATCACAGAGGGAAAAGGCGGGCGATGCAGTTTGAGATAGATAATTCCGAGAGTGGGTACAATGAGGCACATGTGCCTGTACCGTTTCTCATTGGCACATCAGGCTGGGGCTGGTTTATTGAATCAGTTAATCTCGGTGCTTACGATGTAGCATCTTCAAGAGATGATATAGTAAGCTCTGTATGGGGAACTGGTGTATTTTCAAAGGAGGGTATAAAATTCTATCTTTTTGCGGAGGACAAACCGCTTGATCTTATTAAACACTATTATGAAATTACCTCATATCCGCAACTACCTGCAAGATGGGCAACAGGTCCTCTTCTATGGAGAGATGAAAACAAAGACCAGGCTCAAGTTGAAAATGATATAAACCAGATGAGGATTCTTGATCTTGCTCACACAGCCATCTGGATAGACAGACCTTATGCAACCGCTGTAAATACATTTGACTTTAGTAAGGAACAATTCCCGGATCCTCAAAATATGATAAAAAAGATTCATTCACTCGGTTTTGAGATAGGACTATGGCACACACCTTATCTTGAAAAGGCGACCGGCGAACTTCTTACAGAGGCTGAGAGTAAAGGATTCTTTCCACCACAGACTGGATTGATTTTGAATAAATGGGGCAAGCCTTTAGACTTTACAAATCCCGAGGCATACAAATGGTGGCAGGATCACTTAAGAATTTACAAAGATATGGGCATTGCAGGTTATAAGCTGGACTATGCAGAAGACATTGTCCCTGGCATCTCAGGAGCCAGGAACAAATGGAAGTTTTATGATGGCAGAGATGAGAGAACCATGCACTACTGGTACACCATTCTTTATCACAAAGTTTACAGTGAAATACTCCCTGAGAAGGGAGGATATCTACTCTGCAGAACAGGCAAATTTGGAGATCAAAAATATGCGAGCATAATCTGGCCTGGAGATCTGGATGCCAACTTTGCCCTTCACAAAGAGGAGGTTGTTGATAAAAATGGAGAGAAATATATTGCCGTGGGTGGACTACCCGCATCAATGATATACGGACTCAATCTCTCGGTCTCAGGATTCCCATTTTATGGATCGGATACAGGTGGATACAGACACTCGCCTCCAGATAAAGAGTTATTTACAAGGTGGTTTCAGCAGACAGCACTATCCTCTGTGATGCAGATTGGGAATAGTGCATCCACGGTAGCATGGGAAGAAGATCCAGAGACAGGATATGATCAGGAGATGCTAAACTGGTACAGAGAATATACGAGACTCCATCTAAGACTCTTTCCATATATCTGGACTTATGCCGAAAATATCAAAATTACAGGTCATCCGATCGAGCGACCTTTCGGGATGATGCATCCAGAACTAAATATCCATATATGGGATCAATACTACTTTGGTGAATACCTGCTGGTAGCTCCAGTACTCAAAAGGGATCAACGGGAGAGAGACATAATCCTTCCTGAGGGAAAATGGATAGACTTTTTTGATAAGACTATCTATGAGGGTGGTAAGACAATAAAATTTGCCGCACCTTTAAATAAACTTCCTCTTCTGATAAAGGAGGATGCGATAATTCCACTCTTAAGACCGGAGATTGATACATATTCTCCAGCCGACAACTCGAGTATCGTGGACTCCTATTCTACAACACCCGGCAGACTCTATGTAATAATCTTCAGTAAAAAATCATCATCATTTACTCTATTTGATGGCACAAAAATATTCCAGAAGAGAGAAGAAAATATAATCACAATTACAGCAACAGAGGGAAATGAATTCAAATACGGATTTATGCTGGAGCTACTCAATACTACAAAGAAGCCCTCAAATGTAAGTGAGAAATCTATCGGCAATATAGCAGAAAAGAACAGTATGGAAGAACTTACAGGCTCAGATAATGGATATTTCTACAATTCCAGTTCAAACGAACTTTTTATCAAAATTCCATCAGGCGAGGTAACGATTAGCCTTTAATTGCACAATCAAATATTTAATTGACCTACACAATTTTGAGTTTGATTTTTTTATTTATCTTTTTTCTATTTTGACCCACTGTTGTCAGGAATAAGACTTTGATTTTATTAAACAACACACAATGGCTTCTAATGTCTATTAATTTATATTCCTATAAAACCTATATACAGATAGAATTCCACTTAATAGAATTGAATAATTACTATTGACCAGACAGAACTTTGCCAGACTTAAGATTAGGACTTTTATTCATATTTTTTGAAATAGAGGTAATATCGGATCAGGAAGACAACTGCTTTGCCCTACAACTCAAAAAGTCTTCCAAGATAGACATCCTTTACAAGTTGATTCTCTCTCAATTCTGATGGAGTCCCCTCTGCAACAATCTTTCCGTCTGCGATGATGTATATCCTGTTGCACACCCTGAATACCTCACGGGCAGAATGATCAGTAATCAATACTCCTATATTTCTCTCTCTCATACTCTTAATAATTTCCATCAATTCATACACAGTCCTTGGGTCAATCTGAGAGAATGGCTCATCAAAAAGCATATAATTTGGTTTTAGCAGCAGTGACCTCGCCACCTCAAGCCTCCTCTTTTCACCACCTGAGAGATTCTCAGCCGCACTATCTCTTACGGTCTCAAGGCTCATAGCTTTTATTATATCCTCAATCCTCCTGTTGGAATCTTCAGAATCACTGCCGCTATTTGCCACAATTTTCAAATTTTCGTATACAGAAAGACCTGTAAAAAGTGACGGCTCCTGCGGAAGATAACCCACTCCCATCCTGATGAGTTTGTGCAATTCTGTACCCGTTATATCTCTGTCATCCAGAATGACATTGCCACTGTCAGGTCTGATAAGCCCTATCATAATCTTAAATAGCGTCGTCTTCCCCGCCCCATTCGGTCCCAGTAGCCCTACTATTTCATTTCTCTTAAGTTTTAACGAAATCCCTCTTAAGACCTTTCTCTTCTTAAAACTCTTTATGATATCCTTTGCCTCAAACATTATTTCGATTCTCGCCTCTTCTCATCCTTTACCCTGACAACAGCCTTTATGTTCTTTACATTAACTTCATCTTTGCCGATATCATACTCAACTATCTCCCCCCAGAACTTGTTCTCGCCATCGGTATAATAAGGAGAGCCCGTCATTGTAATTATCTCCTTCTTATTATCAAACGTAGCCTTCCTTGAAGTTGCCTGCTTCTCTTTTCTCTTCAGATAGACATCCCCGATGCAGTCAAATTTATCAATATTTCCGCTCTCATTATAATAAGCCACCAGTGTATTACAGGTCATAACCATATCAGATTTTGTAGCCACAACATCTTCTGAGAAGGTTGCCTTTCTGCTCTGATTTTCAATCTTCAAGTTTTTTGCCTTTATCACAACAGGAGACTTATCCTCTTTTATCTGGTCTTTAATGGATTTATTGTCCTGATTCTGCAACACAAGAAGTATCAACAGCAGTTTACCAAATAGGCTCATAGATTAAAAATCCTCGCAGTTATACCATCTTTGAAAAAGTATACACCATCCTTGATATTGCCCGAAAATCCACCACCCTCAAACTCAAAATTATTTCCCCGAATAATTACTTCATTTTCAGACCCGATGTCGCCAGTGCTGTTTGACAGAACAATCTTATAAAGTTTCATTCTGACATTCTTATCTATCAATATGCCTTCTACATCGTTTATATTAAAAATGCCCGATCTCAAATTATATGTACCACTTTTGAATCCTGCCTTTAGATTTTCTATATCAGTTCTAAACTTTATATTCTTTTCAAATCGTCCATTATTTATATCAATTACCTGATTATCTCTATCATACTCAAGATAATCTGCAAAAAGTTTGAGATCATCTCTTCCCTCTTTGATGATTCTGAGTTTAATATCTGTCAATTGGAGTCTGTTCTCTCTTTCTATTTTGAGTCTCTTTCTCTCCTGATAATTGCAACCAGAAAAATATAGACCAATCACATAGATTATGAGGAAAAAGGATATCAGCCTTTGAAGGCATTTTCCGCTATTTAGAATCAGAGCCACACCAATCTCTCCTCTTATCTCTTAGCAATGATAGAAACATCTCTCTCCGGTTCTCATTTTCAAACGAGACACATCTCATCAGATCTTCCTTCTTTATTATACCTTTAAGCTCACCATTGTAAATCTCAAAGAAACTGCGATTTTCACAGTTCAGACTCAGACTCAATAGCTCCTTTATAAGCGAACAATCAGAGGGGAAAGCCCTGATCCCCTTTATTAAATAATCCTCTTTCTTAAAACTCTCCTGTGAAATTCTCGAAAATATTATAAAACTATCAACAGATTCGGG
>JBBISZ010000213.1:0-5132 GCA_037441045.1 Deltaproteobacteria bacterium
TATCGCTTACAGAGCTCTTGCTGATTTCAGTAAAGTTAGGTGCGGTGTATGAATAAATTTTTACTGTTGTTCCATAGTTTAGATAAAGACTCTTCCCTGATACAAAAATCCCATAACCCGGTGAATCACTTACGATGGTTGGATTTGCGCAGTTTATTATTCCATTGCTTAAATCAAATATCTGAATATTCGAGCGTCTAAAGGAGACAAATATCTTATTCCCCTGAACATATACATCTGAAACATCATCATTTGAAATGTTACAACTACTCCCTGATACAGGTGAGGAAGGGATGGAGATATCATATACATAAATCCCTGTGCTTGCTGTCTGCTTTTTATTTGTGACAAAGTAGAGGTATTTATCCTGCAACTCAAGTGAGATAGCATACTCATCTGGATTGATACTGATTGTATTTAGCAGAGAAATATTTGATGGATCTGAGATGTCAAATATTCTAACTCCATTCTCACCATCAGGAACAAATCCATAATCACCATATACTTTTATACCGAACATCTGTTTATAAGATGAATCTGTCTTAAATCCGAGCAACTTAGGATTGTCCGGGTGTGACATATCAACTATATGGATTCCACCACCCCCTGATGGATTTCTTGTGGTCAGATAGACTATACCATCTCTCTCATCCAGACCTTCAAAGTTGGAGCCACTGTTTCCTTTTATGTCTGAAAGTGTGAGCTCTTTTATCAGGTCAGGGGAGATGCTACCAGGCGTTACCTCGACAGGATTATAAGTGATTGTGCCTTCATTGGACGAGGGGAACTCTGTATTGTCATAAGCAGATACATCAACATAGAATGTGGTATTATTCTGAAGTCCCGTGAGCCAGTATTCACAGATGGTTCCCGAATTTGTAAGTCGGCATGGGTTGCCTACATTTATAGGAGAGGGACCATTTATAGCAAAATTGCCATTTAAGTTTGTTTTTGTATATCCATAATGAATTTTATATCCGGCTATATCACAATTGTTTGAGCAATTTCCGTTCTGATTAAACTCTTTTTCAGGGGGTTTCCATCTAATAAGTATTTTTGAATCCCCATTTTCCGCAGAAAGAGATTGGACACTGGATGGGGCAAGCGAATCTTCAATTAGAGTAAGGACATCCTCTTCACTGATATTTCCTGCTCTGTCATAAGATCTTATTCGCATTGAATTTAGAGAGTTTGAAGTAACACAAAAAATTATGCGATTATTAACAATATTTGTATCAATAAATCTACCTGTACAATTGTCCTTAATCTGATATTTGTAAAAATTTGTATCGACTGATTCAGTTATAAGTGGAACACCATATTCCAGTGAATTATTAGCATTAAAAATTGTAAATGGTGGTTTTGCAAGGGCAGGTGAGGTAGGAGGAGTTGTATCCACAACAAATATTACAGGGTCTGAATGCTCACTAATATTATCAGCATTATCTATGGCTTCTATAGTTAACTCATATTCATCATCGCCAATGTTTGGAAGGATAAACTGTCTATTGTTTGAAGAAAATGTCTGGTATTTCTGTCCATTCTTTGTGATATTTATTATAAAACTCTTGATGTCAGACGAGTTTTCATCCCAGTAGATAGATGGAGAGGAATTATTGGTAAAATATCGCTCATCATCAGGATATTTTATAGCCTTTAATACAACTACATTCTCAGGCTTATCAGGTGGCATAGTATCCAGTATAATCATTGAATAAGCGATCTCGGATTCATTTCCTGCATCATCTCTGTATTTTGCAAAGAGGTATTTTTCCCCGTCTGAACCACTCAGAGTATAATTTACAATCATGCTGCCATTTGCGTCGGGAATAAAGTCTTGAAAATCCTCTTTTGTAAAATATCTGTCCTCTCTTAATGCATATCTGGTGCTATCTTTTGCGGTAAGTGAAACCTTAATGGTATTTTTATTTGTAAACATCTTTCCATCTTCGATTATAATTTGAGCGCCTGATGGGGGCTGTGTGTCCAGAGTTATCTCATCACTATCGGTGCCTGAGGTGGTGTTACCTGAAAGATCTCTGACCTTCACATAGACTTTTTTGTTACCGTTAGATGGTGAAAGAAGGAGATTTGTAGTTGAGATGTATTTTTGCCAGACTGAACCCGAAAATCCAGGATCCTCAGAGAGCATTATTTGAAGATCATTTCTATCTGTGAGATTATCTGTTGCATCAATAGTAACATATATGAAACTGCTGTTTGTATATTCCTGCCCATCATTGATACATACAGTCTTATTGCATTGAGAAATACCTGACAGAACGGGTGGCGTGGTATCAAATACAATTTCTTTATAATATACTTCACTCTCATTTCCAGCCGTATCTTTCAATTGAATCATAAATATCTTTTTGCCATCATTTCCTGTAAGATCTATTGTAAAATTACCACTGAATGTAGAATAATTTACATTGTGATCAATAAAATATTTTTTCATACTTTCCTGAGAAAGATCAATAAGTCCAGATTTATCTATCACCAGACTTCTCATCTGGAATTTTGAGTAATCATTGATAAAATTGTGATAATTGTCCTCCGCTGATATTTCAACCGAGTGATTTGCATTGTTTGTATATAAATTATCTGCGAGATTATCTATAGTCAGACCATTGAGTAATGGAGCTTCGGTGTCCTTAAATATTTTAGTTCAATATACAGCAGATACACGACAGAAGGTATCTCTAAATTTTATGAAAATTATATGTTCGCCATCCTGATCGGGTAATGTTACAAGTTCAGAGCCACCCTCGGCAACCATCTTCCATTCTTCAGGGAAATCCATACTATCAACAGTGAGCTTATACTCATTAACAAATCCACCCATCATGTATACAGCTCTTACAATCTCCTTATTGGTTACATCAATAGCAGTTCCAACACTATCTTTGTCTTCTATATGAATGAGTGCCGAAGGGGAGGTAATAGTAATTTCTCCTATATCTGTTGTTGTGTTTTCTTTGACTTCAATATCATTTGAATATCCCATCCCGAGTTGACTATCTACAGGGTTTGCCCTGTATGTTCCAACCCTTATATTTTCAAATGTAAAGCTTCCATCGGGAGAACTGACAGAGGAGATAATTTTGGGTGTGTTTATATTCTCACATCTATCTGATGAGGCATTTAACATAAATTTCTGCATAGACGCTGTCTCTGAGAGTAAGAAGACATCAATTCCGCTGACTTTTTGTGTGCCCTTATCATCATTGCCAGAGACTGTAACTATACCTCTTATAGATCCCTTTTTGAGTGGAACAAAGATGTTACCGATATTTAATTTGCTACCTATTCGTAATTCAAAGGGACCAACCTCTATGGATTTATATGCGCTATCTGAGCTTTTTACCCGAATAGTGTAGGTACCCTCAGGGATCCCATTGAGTATGAAGCTCCCGTCTTCCTCTACATTGTAACTGATAGAATATTCCTTTAGACTTACCTCAAATGTTACGCCGGATATTAGATCCTGTGGATCCTCCGGACTTATCATTCCTCGTATTTCACCTTTTGCTTTAATACTGGATGGCGAATCGGGGTCATATTCATTTGTGGGTTCTATCTTTGTAGAGCATGATATCAGTACAATGATTAATAAAAAGGATAAATACTTATACATTGAATACCTCCATCATTTTAACAAATGTTTATTTTACTCTACATTCCTGATTGTTCAAGTGATAAAAATCACTTACTATAGATGTATTATTACGGTTTTAAAAAAATCAGGAATATTCTGCTGACTGCTCAAAAATATAAACTTGACAGAGACCACTTTGAGTATTAAAAGTCAGCACTTAATTTGCATTTTATCGAGCTTTAATGGCCGATAGAGGAGAAGATGATGAATGCTGTAAAAAGAATTAGAGCAAAAGGATTTGAACTTTTAATCCCAAAAGGTTATAGGGAGATTTTGAATGTAGATGAGACTGAGTATGCTATAAGGTTTATAAAAGATACATTTCAGAGCAGATTCAGAAAGTCATTGAATCTTAAGAGAGTCTCGGCGCCACCATTTGTTTTAAGAAGCTCAGGGCTCAATGATTATCTCAATGGAGTTGAGAAGCCTGTCTCATTTAATGCAAAGGCAATAAGTGGTTCTGTAGTAGAGGTTGTTCAATCTCTTGCAAAATGGAAGAGGAGTGCACTATCTCAGTATAAATTTGGGCTATACGAGGGGCTTTATACCGATATGAATGCCATCAGGCCCGATGAAATGCTGGACAATCTGCATTCTATTTATGTGGATCAATGGGATTGGGAACGGATAATAAATGAGAGCGATAGAAATTTAACTTATCTGAAATCAGTGGTCAGAGAAATATATCATGTAATAAAACGGGTTGAGGAGGATGTATCGCTTGAGTTTGGGGGAAAAATAAGGCCTATATTGCGAGATGAGATCAGATTTATTCATGCAGAAGAACTCTATGAGATGTTTCCCGATCTTACTCCAAAGGAGAGAGAGTTCGAGATAGTAAAAAGATACGGTTCAGTATTTATAATAGGCATTGGAGCCAAACTAAAAGATGGTATACCTCACGATGGAAGGGCTCCTGATTATGACGATTGGTCCACAAAAACATCTGAGAATACCTGCGGACTGAACGGTGATATACTTGTTTACTATCCCGTTCTGGATATGGCATTTGAGCTATCTTCTATGGGGATAAGGGTAAATAAGGATTCGCTCACTGTTCAACTGAAGGAGAAGGGTATAAGGAAGAACACTCCATATCATAAACAGATTTTAAGAGGAGAGTTACCCCAAACCATTGGTGGTGGGATTGGTCAATCCAGATTGTGTATGTTTTACTTAAAAAAGGCACATATTGGAGAGGTGCAGTCATCAATCTGGCCCAAAAGGATGAGAGATCTTACTCTCAAAAATAACATTTTTTTGCTATAAGATGTACATTTGTTTTTATTGGAGGCAATATTTAAAGGATTCGATTTTATAAATGTCTGTTTATTCTTCAAAATAATTTCTTTGAAAAATTGGGATACATTATCAGGATTTATTTTCTACAATTTAAGGCATTTTATAACCTCGTATCTTGTGGTTCATCATACTTGCATTTCACTTCTTTTACTTTTATAAATACATATTCTTC
>JBBISZ010000214.1:0-5119 GCA_037441045.1 Deltaproteobacteria bacterium
GTGATTGCTCAGAGAAGCGCAGCAAAGTTATTTGAAACACCCAATCTTCCTGCCGCAAAAATATATGTAAATGTACAACCTCTCTCAGGAGCCGCAGCCAACAACGCAATCTATGAGGCATTTGTAAAGCCAGGTGATGTTGTGATGGGTATGGCTCTTTCAGAGGGAGGACATCTTACACACGGCTCTCCATTTAACAGATCCGGGAAGAGATACACTATAGTCTCCTATTCGGCTGATCCTGCAACCGAACTTCTGGATTATAACAAGATTATGCAACAGGCAAAGGAGTCCAGACCAATGATGATAATTGCGGGATGGACATCATATCCATGGGCGCCAGATTGGAAGAAGTTTAGAGAAATAGCAGACGAGGTCGGCGCAAAACTGGTTGCGGATGTCTCTCATCCTGCCGGACTGATTGTGGCAGGGGCATATCCCAATCCGATAGAATATTGTGATGCCGTGATGTGTACAACGCATAAGACACTATGTGGACCCAGAGGAGCAATTATTCTTACCAAAGATGAGACAATTGCTGCAAAGATTGACAATGCTGTATTTCCAGGAGAGCAGGGGGGCCCCCATGTAAACAAGATGGCGGCTATGTCTATTGCCTTTAAGATTGCCGATTCGGAACTCTTCAAAGAGATGATGCGTCAGGTTGTCAAAAATGCCTCATATATGGCAGATGAGTTTAAAAAGAGAGGACTTAAGCTCGCAAACAACGGCACTGATACACATATGCTACTCATAGACTTAAATAAACTTCCAAACTCAAAGCCCGAACCTGTAAAAGGCGAGATCGCGGCGAGGGTTCTTGAGCTCTGCGGGATTGTGCTTAACAAAAATACTATAGCAGGAGATCCAACAGCCGCGCATGCCAGTGCTTTGAGGATTGGTACTCCGTGGATTACTCAGAGGGGCTATAAAGAAAAAGAGGTTAGAGAGCTTGCAAATATTATTACTGATGTAATTCTGGATATTAAGCCATTCTTCTATCAGGGGCTAACAGGACTGTTGCCCAGAGGCAAGGTGGAATTTTCAACAATCACAAAGACAAAAGAGAGAGTGATAAACCTCAATCAGTCTGTGGTGATAATCTCAGATAAGAATATAGGCTATCCATTTATGCCATTTGTTTACAGGAAGATTGAGAATAAAAAATATGAATTTACTTCAGGCAGGGGTATGTTTCTGGAGATGGATGAGTATGGTATATTTGAGATTTCAGGAGAGCGTCCAGGGCATTTCCTAAACCAGATTCTTTCCGCAGATATTATAAACATAAAGGAGGGCGAAACGGTAGCCTCTCCGATATTTGATGCAGATGGGAAACTAATAGATTTTGTAAATGTATATTATGCTTCTTCTCAGGGTGGTGATAGATATATCCTGTTCTGCAATCCTCAGAAAAAAGAGATTTTGCTTGAGTATTTAAGAAACATTTCTGATGGATACATCGTTTTTGACAGAGAGGATGTTAGAAAAAAGGTTGAGGGACCGGCTAATATTATTGACCTTCAGGATGACTTTCTGCTCAAAGACAAATATAGAGGACTGCTATTTTCAGAGGAAGGCAAGGCTGTTGTAGAAAAAGTGGTAAAAGACCAGAAGGAGTTAATCCCGCTATTCGATATAGAGGGGAGGAGATATTTTGCACTGATCTCTTCTGGTATCGAAAAGGATACTATTAAAAAACGGCTTCGGGATTCTGGTCTCAAGGAGGCTTTAAGGAGTTCCATTCTGCTTACAACAGAGGGTCTATATTCTATGAATATTTCGAAGTTTTACGAAGAATACCCACATTATTTTAAGCCACAAAAGGTATATTTTGTTGGCGAGCCACTGTTGAGAGAGAAATTTATTTCTATAATGGGGAATGAACAGAAGGATGTATTTAAGTTTGAAGAGAGAGAGTGCGAACTTAAGCGGACTGTGCTCTACGATTGGCACAGGAAGAATGCACAGAAGGTAATACCGTTTGCGGGGTGGGAGATGCCAGTTTGGTACTCCAGTATTCTGGATGAGCACAATGTAGTAAGAAATGCAGCAGGTCTGTTTGATGTCTCTCATATGGGAGTTCTGGAGGTAAAAGGTAAGTCCGTAGAATCTTTCTTGAATATTCTGACAGCCAATTATGCCTCATGGATAGAGCCGGGACAGTCGCAGTACAGTTATCTTCTGGACACAGAGGGGAATGTAATTGATGACATAATGCTTTACCGAAGAAGCAGAGACTGTTATATGATAGTTGTGAATGCAAGTAATGCCGACAAGGATCTCGCATGGATGAATTATGTTAATTCAGGAAAGGCAATCCTTTGTAGCAAAAGAAAATATATCAATATTGACTCTCCTGTGGAGATTAGAAATCTAAAGGATAAGAGTGCGGGCTCTGATATGAGAGTGGATATTTCGCTACAGGGCAGAATGGCACTTCCAACTCTTTTGAGCCTTATAGAGGATAGTAAAGAAAAGCAGAGGCTCGGTTCACTCAGAAGGACCGATTTTCTCGAGATGGAGATAGATAAAACATCTGTTATTATTTCCCGAACTGGCTATACAGGGGAGGAGTTAGCCTTTGAATTGTATATTCACCCCGATAAGGTTGTGAAGTTCTGGGAGATGATTCTGGATGCTGGAAAGAAGTTTGGAGTAAAGCCGTGTGGTCTGGGCGCCCGAGATTCTCTGAGAACAGAGGCAGGACTTCCATTATATGGACACGAACTTGCAGGACCGTATAATATTTCTCCTGCCGGGGCAGGGTTTGCACCTTATATAAAGCTGCACAAGCCATTCTTTATTGGCAGGGATGCCTATATTGAGTCCGAAAAGAATAGAAAAATGGAAATTATCAGGTTTATTATGACCAATAAGATAAGCAGACCTGCAAAACAGAAGGATGTAGTTGTGAATGTTCAGGGTGTTGCGATTGGATATGTGACTTCCTCAGCCTTCAACGGAGAGGGATTTCAGGTAGGGCTGGCATATGTGGACAGGAGACATATAAAAGAGGGTAGCAGGATAGGGGTATACTGTAGCCCATCCACAAAGGCAAATGTGAATGTTGGAGATCAGGTAAAAGTGGGTGATAGATTGGTTTTACCCGAGAGTGCAACCATTCTGTCTCGATTTGAAAAAAAGAAGAAAAAATAAAAAAATCTATTTTGTATTTTATTTTAATAAAGTAAGTTTTCTGATCGCAGATTATCCTGGACCACAATGAGCAACTATAATTTTTATATACATTACATATCCTCGCTAATAAAACCATAAAATCTACCGAGCCAATAAGCCAGAAGATAATCTTCTGGAGATTCTATTAAAAATCTATTTTCCTCCTCCAATTTCAATTTATACGGATTTCTTATCCAGAGGAAATTATCAATACCATATTCATTTACAGGGATTACTATATCCGTCATTGGTTCATCGCTTCTATCATAACAATCAATAGGGTATCTATTTAATGTATCAACTTTATATTGGTGCTTGTCAGCAGGAAAAATCTGCATTACACAGATTCCGTCTGATAATTCCTTATCAGGGATAGGCTCTACTATGCTTCTATTTATTGCATAAAAGAATGTATAAAGAGTATTTTGTTGAATTCTCATGGGTCTTTTATCTTCTGCGTCCCACAACTGATTTTTTAGAATCTGCCTGTAAAAACTATTTAAATTGGTATCCTCCTCATTCTGTATAAGATGGAAAATAGATATCTGAGCCATATTATGATTGTTCCAGTTTGTTTTGCAATCCAGATTGAGCCCCACATTGTTGAGATAATCTGTATAAGGAGCCGGCTCTTCGTTCTTTATACATTCATATCTTCCATTTTTTTGAAGCAGGCAGTTCTGGTAATACTCCTTATACTTTCCTCCTCCAATAATAGCGGCAAGTTTAAACCATGAGAGAATGAGAAGTGCATTGAAACCAGGGAAATCATCCATGGCGGTCGCATACATTCTCCCATATGTGGTGGTCCTTCCATCTATATCTGTTATCCTCAAATTGTTTTCCATCAGGTGATCAGCCACAGAAAGGACAATCTCTTTTACCATTCTACGAATCTCTTCATCATCTATCAGTTGCCACACAATTGACATCGCAAACATATGATGCGCATACTCGTCTTTACTCACATCGGTCTTAAACCAGTAACCCTTAAACTCTCCATCCTTAACTTCCACAAATCTCTTACAATGTTTCACACTGAGATCACAATCGGGATACATCTTTTCCAACTGTTCTCCAGTTGGAAAGCCGTAAATATCTGGATTTACATATACTCTGGTAAATAACCCTTTTACTCCTGTAATTTTCATCAGATTATATTCGCCTTTTAATGTATGTCTAAGGTTCTTAAGAGCCTCGTCTGACTTTGTTTCAGCGTACCTGAATGCCTGTGAGGCTGTATAAATGGCCGTCCATGTCCCCACATTGTCACTCATAATAACTCTGTCCAGACTCTTCCCATCCTCCTTTACAAAGACTGAATAGATAAGTTCCTGCCCTTCCGGTATATGCAATTCTCTTGCAATCCTGTCATAAAATTCAGCTTTTTCTCTCAAACTTTTATCTGCAGGTATTATGGTCCTGTTGCATTTAATCGGCAAAAATTTTCCTGCATCACCAGATATATCAATACTTTGAACATCTTCTATAAAATTATAACCTGTATCAAAAATTGTGTCTGAAACTAAATCTGAAAAATTATGATTGTCCTGCGAATATTCTCTGAGACAGGAAAAAAAATATAAAATTAAGATAAGGATAAATTTCTTCATACCGCATAATATACATCTATCATTCTGAACATGCAATTTGTTAATAAAATTGTGGTTTCAATTTTAAAATGTCACACTTAATTCCAGATTTAAAATGTCACATTTATAAAGCATTCCTTGAAGGATTACATAATCCTTCAAGGAGGCAAAAAATTATGAGTATCTATGTCTTGGAGATTGATATGAAAAGATTTGAGATCTTGCAAAAGGTTATTAATGGTTTATTTCATTAAAATCAGCATCAGAACTTCTAAACTTAAGCTACAGACATATATGATATATTATACAAAAGGAGGTATGAACCTATGAAAAAGAAAAGGTACAAA
>JBBISZ010000215.1:0-5095 GCA_037441045.1 Deltaproteobacteria bacterium
TTTAATATAACAGGGGCTTTTGGGTTTCTTATGCCAGGCAAAGCAGCCTCTGCATTTGTTAATATGTATGATATAAATAAAACTGAGCCACAATATCTTGGAGAGATTCACTTAAATTACATTTATTAAAGCAAGGAGAATTTTATGGCAGTTATTCATTTGAGTCTTCTTGACTGGGTAATCATAGTTCTCTATTTTGGCTTTGTTATCGGTCTGGGGTTGTATTTAAAGAAGTTTGCAGATACCAAAGAGGACTTTTTCCTTGCCGGAAGAAAGAATTCACTATGGGTATGCTCAATAGCATTTGTCTCTGCAAATCTGGGGGCACTTGAGATTCTTGGATGGACGGGAGGCACGGTTAAGTATGGTATGTTTGTATCTCATTTCTACTGGATTGGTGCAATTCCTGCAATGCTCTTTCTGGGGCTCTATATGATGCCATTTTATTACTCATCAAGGATTCACTCTATTCCGGGCTATCTTCTTTTGAGATTTGATGAAAAGACAAGACTCTTAAATGCGGTATCTTTTGCGATTATGACTGTTCTGATGTCAGGTATAAATCTCTATCTTATGGCGCTCGTATTTCACACAATACTCGGCTGGAACTGGGATGTATGTATATGGATCTCGGCAGTCGCTGTTGCATCATATATTGCCCTCGGTGGTCTGCTATCGGCAATACTTACAGAGACTCTACAATTCTTCCTGATATGGTTTGGACTATTTCTTGTATCCATTCTTGGCATTATTGATGTGGGCGGATTTGGAGGGCTCTTTGAAGGACTTCCTGAGAGGATGACTTCCCTCTGGTCAACTGCTGGCGATCCGGGGAATAATCCAATGGGAGTAACATGGTACGGAATCGCAATAGGGCTCGGATTTGTTCTCTCCTTTGGATACTGGACTACAGACTTTCTGATTGTTCAGAGGGCTTTTACAGCAAAAGATCTGCAGACTGCAAGGCTTACACCAATAGCAGGTTCATTCTTTAAGATGGCTCTGCCTTTTATAGTGGTAGTTTCAGGTCTTGTGGCTTTTAAGCTTGCCGCAACGGGAATTTTGCCTCTCGAAAAAGATGCTGCTGGAAATATAACAAATGCAGATTCTGCATTACCTTTACTTATTTCAAGATACTATCCTTCCGGGCTTGTGGGTCTCGGGATTACGGCACTGCTCGCAGGATTTATGGCAGGGCAGGCAGGAAATACCTCAGCATTTAATACTGTTTTTACTTATGATATTTACAAGGCTGCAATAAATAAGGAAGCCTCAGATTCCCACCTTGTTTTTATGGGAAGGATTATTACAATCGTTGGGATTTTACTGAGCGTGGTTACAGCCTATGTGGCAAAGAGTTTCCCAACAATAATGGACTATATTCAGGCGATCTTTAGCTGGGTAAATGCTCCACTATTTGCAACTATGCTCCTTGGAATGTTCTGGAAGAGGACTACATCAGCGGGAGCCTTCTGGGGACTGATTGCGGGGATGCTTACATCTTTCTTCTTGTTTCTGGCGTTCAAATTTAAGTGGTTCTCCTGTGAGTGGTACTACTATCTCACATTTATGGCATCATCCAGATCTCTGTGTCCAGCGGTTCCTTCGGATATGACGCTTAATCTCTGGCAGGCAGCATGGGCATGGATAGTATGCTTTGGAATGACTATTGTTATCTCGCTCTTTACAAAACCCAAGACAGATGAGGAGCTTCAGGGGCTGGTAAAGGGACTTACACCCAATCCAGATCTGGAGAAGGTGCCAATAATCAGAAGACCCCTTACATGGGCAATTATATCTCTTCTGGTCTTAATCTTCCTTAATGTATATTTCTGGTGAGGTGATTTATGGAAAATTCAAAACAGATGATATCAGTATGGTTCTGGGTGGGACTGATGTTGCTTGTTTATGGAATACTGGTTTGCGGTGCAGGTGTTTATTATCTCTCATCTCCTCCTGAAAACTATGCCGCAAAGTGGACAAATCCTAATCTCTGGTGGGGATTAATAATGCTTATTACAGGCGTTGTTTTCCTGTTTCTGGGCAGAAAGAAAAGAGAATCTAATTAGATTGACTACATTTTTTTAATATGCTTATTTGCAAGAACCTATTTTAAGGAGGTATCAATGATTATAGGAGTTCCAAAGGAAATTAAAGTAAAGGAGTTCAGGGTCGGTATGGTTCCTGCGGGTGTAAAACAGTTTGTAGAGGCAGGACATCAGGTATTTATTGAAAAGGGTGCAGGAGAGGGGAGTGGAATATCTGATGAACAGTATAAGGCTGCAGGGGCAAAAATACTTAATACTGCAAAAGAGGTCTGGGAAAAGGCGGAGATGATTGTAAAGGTCAAAGAGCCTCAGGAATCAGAGTACAAATTTTTTAGAGAAGGGCTTGTAATATATACATATTTTCATCTTGCAGCAGAGCCCACCCTCACAAAGGCACTCTTAAAATCCAGGGTAATTGCAGTTGCTTATGAGACTATAGAACTGGATGACCACAGTCTGCCCTTGCTCAGGCCAATGAGTGAGATTGCTGGCAGAATGTCCATTCAGGTAGGTGCTATGGCTCTTCAGAAGGAGCATGAGGGTAAGGGTGTTCTGCTCGGAGGAGTCCCCGGTGTAAAGAAAGGGAAAGTAACAATAATCGGTGGCGGGACAGTCGGAACAAATGCGGCCAAGATGGCAATAGGACTTGGTGCTGAGGTAACTATTCTGGATGTAAGTATTCCAAGACTCAATTATCTTGATGACATCTTTGGTTCAAGGGTACAGACTTTATACTCCAATTCTACAAACATTGAAGAGTCTGTATTGAGATCAGACCTTGTCGTAGGTGCAGTGCTGGTTCCAGGCGCAAGGGCTCCAATTCTTGTACCTGAGTCAATGGTAAAAAAGATGAGCGAAGGTTCGGTAATTGTGGATGTGGCGGTAGATCAGGGCGGCTGTATAGAGACTGTCAAGGCTACAACGCATGAAAATCCTACATTCAAAAAACACGGAGTAGTTCACTACTGTGTCGCCAATATGCCAGGTGCAGTTGCAAGAACATCTACATTTGCCCTCACAAATGAGACTACAAGTTATGGAGTAATGCTTGCAAATCTTGGAATAGAAAAGGCTATTAAGAAGAGTAAACCTATCGCACTCGGAATAAATTGCTATAAGGGTGCCCTTGTCTATAAGGCGGTTGCAGATTCACTCGGACTTGAATATACTCCGCTCGAAAAGGCTATGTAATTCTAAACAATTTGATAATATGTTGTTCATGAGCCTGCCCTTATTAAGCAGGCTCTTTTTTTATTATCATTTTTAAGAATAAAGCCATTATTCAAATTCAGGAAAGTTGTTGGATCAAATAAATCCCGAAATCAAAATCTACTTATAACAATCTGGAAATGGCTGAAATATCCCCAACTGCAAATCAAAGAAACAGAATTTTGATTGATTTACTGTATCTTGTAGAACTTTTCTTTTGGGGCCCCGCAAACAGGGCAGTTTTCCTGCATCTCTCCCTCATTTAGATATCCACAGACAGGGCAGATATAATAATCAATGTCTCTCTCTTCCATCATATGTTTCAATGCATTCTCATATAGTTTTGCATGGACTGATTCAACATCTCTTGCCTGAGAAAAGGAAATTACTGCAGATTTATCACCATCCTCTTCAGCCTCTTTTATCATCTTTGGATAGTATATACTATTTACCATATTTTCAGACTGAAATGCTGTCTCTAAATTTGTCTGAGTATCAGAGACACTCTCAAGTAATGCAAAATGTCTTCTGGCGTGTATTCCCTCAGATTCTGCAACAGCCCTGAAAAGTTTTGCTATCTGAGGAAGTTCTTCTTCTATCGCCTTTTTTGCGAACATCAAAAGCCTCTGATACGCCTTCGCCTCGCCTACAAATGCCTCATTTATGTTTTTCTTTGTTCTATCATTCACAACAATACCCCATTAATAAACTCACTTGTTTTTATTCAGATTTTCAAATGGTCGATTGGAGAATCCGCCGCTCCCCTTCTTCTCATAACCTTCTCTATGAAATTTATCTCTATGATTATTGTTTTTATATTCCCTGCTAATAGTATGTTCTCCTCTGTTTGCTACAAAATCCCGCCGTTTTGTCAGCATATTTTTCAGGATTCCATACATCTTCAACCATTCCCATCTCTCCACCGCTGGATAGCCTGCCATCTCCTTCTCATTTTCAACATCAGAAATTACACCCGATTTTCCTCCTATTCTAACCCTATCCCCAATTACTAAATGCCCGGCTATCCCAGCCTGTCCACCTATCTGAACCCAATTCCCAATGTGAGTTGAACCGGCTATACCGCTCTGACCTGCAATGATTGTATTCTCGCCAATTACCACATTGTGTCCAACCTGAATCAAATTGTCCAGCTTTGTTCCGCGCCTTATTATAGTATCTCCTACTGTCGCTCTATCGATTGTACAATTTGCACCTACCTCAACATTGTCTTCTATGACCACCCCTCCTATCTGCATCACCTTTCTATAGCCATCTCTGGTCTGAATAAATCCAAAGCCATCTGCACCTATTACAGTACCTGCATGAATTGTGACATTATTCCCAATCGTACATCTTTCTCTGATAACAACATTTGGAAAAATAATACAGTTATCTCCCACTCTTGAAAGATAACCTATGTAGACATTTGGATAGATCACTGTATTCTTCCCGATATATGCCCCTTTTTCAATGTAGGCTCCAGCCATCACAGTTGAACCGCTCTGAACAAAAGCCTCTTTACTTACATAAGCCTTTTCAGAAATACCGCCGGGTTGATAGTTTTGAGGCATAAACATTTCTATTACATCTGCAAATGCCTGATACGGATCTTCCACCACAAGAAGCGTCCTGTCTACAATTCCGAATGAGAGCTTTTCATTTGTTATTATGGCTGAGGCGTGAGTTTCCTGTATGAATTTTTTGTATCTCTCCTTGACAAGAAGAGTTATCTCTCCTTTTTTTGCCCGTTCAATAGGACCAACACCCTCAATTTCAAGCGATGAATCACCGATAATCTTGCCAGATACTCGTGTTGCTATCTCGGACAATTTCATTTT
>JBBISZ010000216.1:0-5084 GCA_037441045.1 Deltaproteobacteria bacterium
ACTGATAACATCTATTCGTCTGTGGACAGTACAATGGATAAGAACAGCATACGCTTGTTTTTGGATCTCCTCCTTAAGGACAGCAACCCGTTCCTGATGGGCAACAATATGTACCACAATATACCTGATTGCTGGCACACTTAACAGTACTTGAACCTTCATTCAGTGAATCACAACCAAAAAAGACAAACAATCCAAGCAGGAATAAGGGTAAAAAAGTCCCTCTCATCTGGAAAAGTAAAATAATTTTTCTCATCTTGTATATCCCTTAATTTTCATAGTAAGTCCAATATAAATCGATGTCAAATTTAATATTTTACCTCCATTATTAGCGGCAAATAATCAATCAAATATACATTTAGAAAATAGATTATGGATCAAAAAATTATTATAGATTCAAGAGCAAAATATTATTACTGATTTCAAATCTATTATTTTCGATATCAGGAGAATCCAAAACCTCCTTATAAATTATCTTTTTCAGATTTTGCGACAATCTATACTTACGGTAAGAAATCGCTACAATAATTCAACCATAATCTTATCAAAATCCAGAAAGCCAATTTTGAGCTTCATATCTCTTTTGATATATTTATCATTTTTATAAAGTAGAAATACTTTTAGATCATATTCTCCCGACCTCAGTCTGATACTATCAGAAATCTCCACACCGTATTTAGCAATATTACCCTTAATATAATGATCTTTGCTTACAATTAAAATTCCATTATTAACGAAATCAACAGATACCTGGCTCAGACCTGCAGCAAGAGACTTATCAACCTTGAATAGTATATCTCTTTTTATCGGGATTAAAAATAAAACAACAATAGCGATACTCAAAAGAATAAATATGCTTATTATTCTACTTCTCATTCTTCAACTCAGCAAGTTTATCCTCCATTTTCTTGATCACCATATCAAATCCCTGCTCTTTTATTATCTTATTGAATTCAGATTTATAATTCTTCAAAGTAGATACTTCATCTATGATCAGGTCATAAACAACCCACTTATCATTTCTTTTGAACATTGCAAAACCTACTCCTACCTTTCCATCTTTTGCACTGATTTCTGTATCTACAATAATTTCATCCTCATCTTGATTTTCGGACTTGATGCTCAATTTATAATCCACTGTAGATGTAATCTTCTTCATATAAGAGGTCTCTATCAGCTCTCGCATAAGTTTATTGAACTTTTCAATCTCAGCATCTGTACGCTCCTTATAATGCTTCCCGAGTGACCTTCTGGCAAGCTCATTATAATCCAGAATTTCATCTACAATTTTTCTTATCTCTGCCTTTTTCTTTTCAATCTGTGTATTCTTCTTTAAGATCTGTCTAACTTTTTCAGAATATTTTAAGACAGCCTCTGAAGCCTTTTCTTCTGAGGCACTGACAACTGTCCCAAATATCATAATAAAAATAACAACAAAAATCTTCTTCATAAACTCCTCCTAATTTATATACTAACCAATTCCCTTTTAATATCCCACCTATTTGAACAGTATAATTTATAGCAGGAAAATTCTGTCATATTTTACTTATGTAAAGTATATATCCAGCTGGGTGGCAAGATAGACTAATATCTCATCTGTTCTTCTGAGCCTCTGACTGATTATTCTTGAAATATTCATTAATACTTTTATTGCAAATCTCGGATCCTCTTCCGCCATTTTATCAAAAGCATCCCTCTTGAAAATATAAAGTTCTGTATCTTCCACCGCATATGCAGAGGCAGACCTCGGCAGATCATCGATAAAGCTCATCTCTCCAAAGATATCTCCTGTCTTAAAATATGTTAGAACCTTCTCAGCATCTTTGTTTTTTTCGCCCTCCTCTTCATCGTCGGCTATCTTGGATATTTTCACTGTGCCTTCCTTAACAAGATATATAGCATTCCCCTCCATCTCCTCAAGAAATATTGCCTCAAGAGGTTTGAAACTTCTTACCTCCATATATAGTTTAAGCTTCTTAATCTCCTCATCACTCAAGCCCGTAAAGAGTGTGGTATTTGCTGTCATATCTTACTCACCTTCAAAATACCCGCAGAATTTTCAGGTATCCAGCCTCTCAAATTCTTCTGCGGAATCTCGATTAATAAAAATTCACCATATTTTTCTTTGACTCTTATCCTCATGCCCTCAGATAGTTGTGATACCGTTTTATATGCATCTGAAGGACCTTCTTTGACCTCCACAGATTTTACAATAATCACCCCCCTTTTTTGAACATGCACATAAAAAATCCGCAGACCAGAATAGACCGAAAATAGAAAAACTAATAAAATAAGAATATTGGTAAAGACTTTCATATCTCGCTTTATTAGCGAAAAACGTTTTAAAATCAAGATAATAAATAGCAAATTTACAAGAACAATATATATTATTGTCAAATACGGGCTGTATATTTTTAAGATAAATTTATAAATCAACGAATCATCCGACGGGATTACTATACCCTGCTCCTCAAGTCCCTGAATTGCAAATCTCATATTTCGACTAATATCATCGCTACTACCCGACAACAGTTCTGATTTTTTATACCAGAAGATAGCGCTACCATATTCGCCCATATATAGATATGAAGTCGCAAGATTATAATACAGGTCTTTATCCTCAACGCCCTTCTCTACTATAGATCTGTATTTCTCTATTGCCCCTCTGTAATCTGATGAAAGGATTGCCTTATTTGCCTCTGAGATATCAACAAATCCCATAGACCAGAAACAGAATAAAATTAAAATTAGTATGATAAATCTATTCACCGAACTCCCTTATAATCTCTCTAAATTTATTAAAAAGTCTATATATATCTGGCTGAAGTATATTACTACTCGAGAATTTTACAAACTCATAGGTATCCAGAATCTCCTCTATATCTTTTATTACCTCTTCTTTTATGCCTCTTGCACTCATCATCTCTTTTAAATTTTCTCTCGTCATACCATTGAGATTAACATTATATTTTATAACAAACATCTCGCATAAAGCCTGATATATATTTTTTATAAGTCCATCTTTGTCCTGCTTATTATACATCCTGTCTATCTCAACAATCAATCTCTTTAGCCTTCTTCGACTCTTACTGATCTCTGAATCAAAACCAAAATAAATATAAATAAATTTCCCAAAATCAACAAGACAGATAAGAAGGAAAAACATAGGAGACACTAATACAAATATTAAAAAACTTTTGATACTTAGACCCGAAAATCCATCCTGGAGATGATTAATAAATCTTATACTCATTACACTATCTGAGTTGCCATTATTGTTACTCCTGCTAACAATATTCCCGGAAGATTCAGCAGCTGTTGCCTCAATAGAAAGTCCAGACACAGAAACCTTCTCATATGTAGAGGTCTCGGGCTTAAAATAATAGACATCAAAAGAGGGTATATTTATTTTGCCTGTCCTTCTGGAAAATAATAAATATTCGTATGTTTTCTTGCCCCCATATATTCTATTATCTGTCTGAACCTCAGTTTTTATTACCGGATCATAAAATCGCAGATCGGGATTATCCTTTAGTTTTGGAACAGCAAAGGCATTTATATTACCGGTTCCCTCAACAACAACACTCAGAGTAAACGGCTTATCCATCGGCTGTTTCTGTGGTGTGACAGAGAAACTTACCCTGTAATCCCCAACATTATATGCTGGAAAATCTGCTGGCATACCTTTTGCAGGAAGAGGCTTCACATCTATCTTAAGCGCAGGAGTCTGCCGTGTTAGCCTGCGTTGATTAAATCCTGAGACCACATTGAGTATAATACTTGCATTCTCAATCTCATAGACCCCTGTTTTGTCGGGAAATACAGCCTTTCTCTTTAGTAAATAGACATTGTATACTCTTGATCCCACTCTCTTTTGTTCTGAAGTAAACTTCTTTGGATTATAGATATCCTCCGACCAGGCTCCTTCAAACCTGGGTAGATTCAACTGCTCAATATCATATATTGAAACGGCACTTAAAAGATAGAGAGAATATACAAACTCCTCTCCAGCAAATACAGACTTTTTATCTACTACCGCCTGCAGGATGATATCATCATCATTTACCTTTGTTTCAAAAGGAAAGTCATCACCATCAAAATCAAAAGGAGATTGAAAGAGTTTGCCAATAGAAGGTTTCTGTACCCTGTTTCCTGTAGATCTTGAAGCAGAAAGTACATTTATCTTTATTGAGCGGGTTTGGTATGTTTTACCTTTGATTATAACAGTGGCAGGTTTTATCTCTATCTGTCCGGTTCTATTAGGCATTAGTTGAAAATCGTATGTTTTTACCTTTGTAAATGTCTGTCCCGTCCCGATTATAATATTCATCTTACTGGATTCATTCTGAGATATCTTCTTAAAACCCGAAAAATCAGGAAACTTTATCTGGGAAGGTTCAATATTAAATCCTGTAGTAATATTTAGTGAATAAATCAGGGTGTCGTTCAAACCTATCTCTTCTGAATTTACAGTTGCCTCCACCTGCACATCCTCAGCAATTAGAGGGGATGAAATAAAAGGCAGTATAAAAAGTAAAATATTACCAGTCTTTTTCAACATCCTGATTATTAAAATCCTTTAGCAAAAATTTGGAGAATGGTTGTTCTGTCTCTTTTTCTTTCAAAGAATCCAGAAGCTGTTCAGCCTTTGCAATATCCATCTTCTCCTGTCTATCTTTAGGTTCATTATTATTCTTATCTTCCTCCTTTTTCGACTCCTCTTTCTTTTCCTCCTCCTTCTTTTCTTCTTCCTTCTTATCCTTATTATGTTCATCCTTATTCTGTTGCTGTTTCTGCTCCTTTTGCATTCTCAGCACCATTTCAAGATTGTGTTTTGGCTCTATTGCCTCACGATTTAACTGAATGGACTTTATATAGGAATCAATAGCTTCTTCATACTTCTGCTGTTCCAGAAATAGATTACCCATATTGTAATAAATATTGGATTTTAATCGATCATCTGCACCTGTAAGACCTCTCTTGAGTTCGTCATAAGCCTCATTATATTTTTTCTCTTTGATAAGAGCAGATGCCTTATTATAGTGAAGAAGTGGTTCTCGCTCCAATTTTTTCTGAGCGTTATC
>JBBISZ010000217.1:0-5007 GCA_037441045.1 Deltaproteobacteria bacterium
TGCTGTTTATATTCTCTACCACATTCGTCGTGTATATATACTTCCTCACTGCCTCTGGATATTTCTTTTCGTAACTCTTGCATAGTTCTTCAAATTTCATTACTGCTTTTTCAAATTCGTTGACCCTTAATGCTTTCTATTAAAAGACACAATTCTTATTATACTTCCGATAACTCCCTGATGAACCTGTCAGTTATTTTAATCAATAATTTCTCAATAGCAATCTTTTTATTGGATTCTGTGGTGGCAGGACTGTCTGCCGAAAAATATATATTCTGATCTGTTATGCTGAATACCTTTTTATTCCCGCTCTTTGTGTCTGTAAAAGTGAATTCTGTAGAAATCTGGATCTGGTATTCATAAGTATATGCCACATTAATACCCTGTCTGTATGATAATGGTTGAAGCTGGATGCTTTTTATAACGATTTCAACTTTATAATCTGCTTTTTCGTCATCTATGGAGATTTTTACCCCATTCCTTGAGAATCTATTTATCAGTATTCTTGAGATGTCCTGTTCTATGCCGTATTCAGAAGTAATATTTTTTATTGAGAAAAGACTTAAATTTTTGCCTATCAAACCCTTTATGTCATATTTCTTAACAATCTTATAACCACAGCCTGATATTTCAAATTCAATTATAATTGAAAGTAGAAATAGCAGTAGTAAGTTTAAATTTCCTTTTTTCTTCATTTATCATCTTGATTGAAATATTTTGCGATAAAATCCTTCTTTGCTTTATCGTGTTTATCCTTTTTTTGAAATCTTTTATTCACAAGTTCGGGTCTACACTCATAAGTTATTCCCTTCGATATATTAATATTTAAATTTTCAAGGTTATATTTTTTAAGAGTCTTATTTTCAATTATCCTTGTAGCAATATCAAAAGCACATTCATTTAGAAAAATATATATACCATTATTATTTAAAACATTATCAAAAAAGAATTTAATTTGAGATATGAAGAAATCCTTGTATTCATTTTTTCTAAATTCTGTATCAGTTCGCTCTGACTGCTACATCTAAATAAAAATAGGTCGCTGTATGAAAATGAGAATTTGAATTTATTTGACAATTCTAGAATAGTGCCAAAGTATCGTGGATATTTTGTTATACTCTCTTTATCTATTTCGTTAATAATATCAAAATAAGTTTTATCACCATTAGTTGTACCACCGTTGTATGATTTGTTTTTATTTTTAAAATTATAGATCTCTTCAACGGAATATTTATTAACTATATTTTTTAATTTGCTTACATTAAAAGATGGATTCAAACCTATAAAATGAAAGCGAATGTCTTCTTTTTTTCCATCTGGATAATAATTAATTATGTATGCGTATTTTGGGCTTAAACTTAAAATAGTATTTTTATATTTTGGGACTGAATTTTTGCTCCATATATTATCAATTTCTTCACTTTTGTATAAAATTGATTCTGTTAAAGCCATATAAAATTCTCATTTTACTACAATATTTATTAACTTATCCTTTACATAAATTACCTTTACAATCTCTTTTGACTCGATGAATTTCTGGATCTTTTCATCATTTAGAGCATTCTCTTTTGCAACTGATTCATCTGAACCGCGCGGGAGTTCTATCTGGGATCTGAGCTTTCCATTCACCTGAATTACAACTGTAACCGTATCATCAATGGTATATTTTTCTTCATAAGAAGGGAAAGGAATCCTTGAAATATCCTCATTAGAAAAGATTGATGTAAATAATTCAGATGTAAGATGAGGTGCAATAGGATAGAGCATCAAGAGGTTGTTTCTGATTACAAATGAAAGAAGTGGTATCTGTGTATCTGGTCTATTTTTGAGGTTCCATTTGAAGGATGAGACTGTATTATGCATCTCCATAAGGGCAGCGATTGCTGTATTAAACTGCCATTTATCTTCAATATCTTTGAGCACCTTCTTGATTGTCTTATGGACAGTTCTGAATACCGCTGCCTCTTCTTTTGAGAGGGTTGAGAGATCAAGTCTTTTGTATCCATCTTTTAAATCGCTGAAAAATTCTCTAAAAGAGGTTGTAAAGTTAAATATTCTATTTAAGAATCTAAAAGAGCCCTCAATACCTTCATCACTCCATTCCAGATCCTTCTCCGGTGGTGCAGCAAATAGGGAGAATAGCCTTGCCGAGTCAGCTCCATATTTTTTTACTATATCGTCGGGAGATACTACATTTCCCTTTGATTTACTCATCTTTGCCCCGTCTTTGTATACGATTCCCTGTGTCAGCAGTCTTAATGCTGGCTCATCAATTGAGAGCATCCCCAGATCTCTCATTGCCTTTGTAAAGAATCTGAAATAGAGGAGGTGTAATACTGCATGCTCGGGGCCACCTATATAAATATCTATAGGCAGCCAGTAATCTGCCCATTCTTTCTCAAATGGTACTTTGTCATTGTGTGGAGATATGTATCTTGCAAAGTACCAGGATGAGTCAACAAACGTATCCATCGTCTCAACTTCTCTCTTTGCATCTTTGCCGCACCTTGGACACTTTGTGTTTACAAATTCAGTAACTCTCGAGAGCGGTGCCTCATCTTTCCCTGTAAGGGTAATATTGTCAGGCAATACAACTGGGAGCTGTTCATACGGTACAGGGACTTCTCCACAATGATCGCAATATATTATCGGTATAGGAGTTCCCCAGTATCTCTGTCTTGAGAATCCCCAATCTCTCAGATGGTATGTAATTGCCCTAAAGCCCTGATTTCGCTCTTCAAGATATTTTGTGAGTATCTTCTTGCCCTCTTCACTGGTAAGATTCGAAAATTCCCCTGAATTTATCATTATTCCGTAATCTTCAAATGCCTTCTCAAGTTTTTCTCCCTCAGGAATATCTCCATCGACAGGTTTTATTACAGTCTTTATTGGGAGATTATACTTTTTTGCAAATAGAAAATCCCTCTGATCATGAGCAGGTACACTCATAACTGCCCCTGTCCCATAGTCGGGTAGTACAAAGTTTGCAATGAAAACAGGTATCCTCTTCTTTGTAAAAGGATTTATTGCATAAGCACCAGTGAAAACACCTTCCTTTTCACTGTTTACATTTGTACGCTCTATCTTATCGGTTCGTTTCATCTTCTCAATAAAATCAATTACCTCTTTTCTTCTGTCCTCTCTTGTTATTTTTTCTACAAGAGGATGTTCGGGTGCTAGAACTATATATGTTGCTCCGAATATTGTATCAATTCTTGTTGTAAATACCCTTATTTTATCACTATCTGTCTCTGAATCAATTCTCACACCTGTTGGCCTTGAGCATTCTGAACATTCATTTATATCTGCAATATCAAAATCAATGAAAGTACCCTCAGATCTACCAATCCAGTTTCTCTGCATGGTTGTTATTCGTTCAGGCCAGCCCTTCAGTTTTTCAAGGTCATTTAAGAGATCTTCTGCATATTTTGTAATCCTGAAGGCCCATTCCATTACATCTTTCTGTGTTACTATGGAGTCGCATCTCCAGCATTTCTGATCTATTACCTGTTCATTTGCAAGAACTGTCTTGCAGGAAGGACAGTAGTTTACGGAGGACCTCTTCTTATAAACAAGTCCTTTCTCATAGAATTTTAAGAATAGGTACTGATTCCATTTATAATATTCTGGTTTATATGTCGCTATCTCTCTCTCCCAATCATAAGATAGTCCGAGCATCTTCATCTGTCTCTTTACATTCTCAATGTTTTTAGGTGTCCTTATCTGAGGCATAATCCCTTCTTTTATGGCTGCATTTTCGGCTGGCAGTCCAAGGGCATCCCATCCCATAGGGTGCATAACATTAAATCCACGCATTCTGTAAAAACGGGCAAGCAGATCTCCGATTACATAACACCTTACATGTCCCATATGTAGATTGCCAGACGGGTAGGGGAACATTTCAAGTATGTACATCTTTTTTAGAGATTTATCATTTAGTGCCTTAAAAGATTTATTTTCTTCCCAGTTCTTCTGCCATTTTGTCTCAATTTCCTGTGGATTATACTCTTTCATATAAAACTCCTTGTATTGCCTGATAAAAAGCCGCATTTTTATTATCATCAAAGAATTTTTTATGCAATATCATTCTCTAACAAATTGATTAAAGCGCTCAACAGGGACTATATTGCCGATCCCTATTATGATACATTATTAGTGCCTCAAATTTATAGAAATTATACTATTCTTTAAAATCATATTTTCCCGATGATAAAATAATCATAAGATGGACTGTAGACTATGGACTGTGTCTAAAATTTACCTCAGAAAGTACGATAAAGGGTTTAATGGGGTGTGGGGGAAAAAGTATGCACCAGGAATGAAAATGAAAAGTATTTATTTCTTGTGAATGATAGAAATAGGCATTTATATTTGATTGCTTATGGTGATATTTGTAATCAGTGTATGTGTACATATTATAAACCCAGCATTTTGATTAAATATGTGGGAGGTGGTGAATTGGAGTGATATGAAAAGGGGGTATATGTAGGCTATAAGAATTCAATGGTAATAGATAAGAGGAACAGGATATATATTGGTAGTCATTATTTTTCTACGATGGATGAAGGTAGTTGCAGGTATAGCGAAAATCTTTTTTATTTGTTTAAACTGGAATAATTTGAACCATTTTTTTCGTAGTTAATATGATTGTAAAAAAATATATGATTTTAAGAAAGCGAGGTATGGGAAGAATATCAATCCTGTAGATATGCCACTATTTATATTGGAGATAGGATCATACTCTTACATCTATTTATACTTCACCCTTTTGATGTTGAACACGGGTATGTATTATGAAGATTATAGACAACTTAAGAGGGTTCAAGACCTGCTGAAATTATTGTCTCAAAAAACATGGAATTGTTCTTGAATATTTATAACAAGCGGAAAGCAATATAGATAATAGATATAAGTCATCTGATTTTTAATATTGTAATTCTGGATAGATTTATTGATATTTTGCAAGTGTTGTGATAGGTTGCAATCTGTTTGATGGAGGAATAAGAT
>JBBISZ010000218.1:0-4975 GCA_037441045.1 Deltaproteobacteria bacterium
TTCATGCAATTTTTCATGATTTTTAAAATTATTTATAGAAGAGTCTTTTTTCCTAAAACATGTTTTTACACTCTCTAAAATAATAAGGAATATTCCAACAGAATGAATGAAAGGAAATTTTATGCTTCTTTTGGTTGACTAAGATGGGATTGAATGTTTTATTATCTCCTCATTATGGAACTGGATATCAAAAATGAGAATTTATCTGAGAACAAATCGGATTATAAAGTAAAAAATAAAATAAAGTACCTGTTTGAGAAGATAACTTTTTATCTGGGTCCAGATTTAATATTCCTGCTCTTCCTTATTCTGGTTCTGGTAGTATTGAGTATTATTTACGGCAACAGAAAGTTTACACCAGTAAAAAAGTCTGTGATAGTTCCTCTGATAGTCTTTGGGGGACTCCTCCTTTTTGGCCTTTTTACACGGATAAAGATTCTATTTGAGGACAGAAAGAATAAGTCTGCTGAGATAAAGGAATTTATTCTAAATATGGCGAGAGACTGGTTTCCGCTCCTTTTGATAATACTTATATATGAAAATCTTCACGATCTTACAGATCTTATACATCCCGATACACTGGATGGAAGGCTCAGAGAGATGGATAAGGCGATATTTGGAGTGGATCCTGTGTTGTGGCTGGAACATTTTATTTCGCCCGCACTAAATGATTATATGACATTTGCTTATGGATTGTATTTTCTGTACCCCGCAACTATTCTTGTACTTGCCTATTCTACAAATAATATTTTTAGATTCAGAGAGGTTGCGTTATCTTTTGTAATTTGTGTATGTGTGGGATTTCTGGGTTATGTATCTGTCCCCGCGGTGGGTCCAAGATATTTTATGGCCGATGAATTTACTGTCTCACTGAGTGGTTATCTTACTGAGGCGGGCGCACGGGCGTGGAATTCTATAGAATCTGTAAAGAGAGACTGTTTCCCATCTCTTCATACTGCAATGAGCACTATAACACTTGTATATTTTTTTAGATTTAGAAAGATATTCAGGTCTGGTAGGCTCTTATTTTATATTGCGCTCCCGCTGGTCGTCTCTCTGTGGATTTCAACAGTGTATCTCAGATATCACTGGGTTGTGGATGTCTTTGCGGGCTGGATTCTTGCCTTTATATGTGTAATTGTATCTCCGCGTTTTATAAGATGGTACTATTTCAAAAAGACTGGCGTTGTACCCGAGGTCTCTATTGATCTAAAATAATTTAAATAATTTAAGTCATACTAAAATCTGCTTTTGAATTTTTTATTACACATGTGAGAGGATGTCTTCAGTTAAAGTAATTTTGCTGTGTGAGAGTCATGTATATATAAGACGCTTAAAGAAACAGTATCAGGATATAGTTAGTTTTGAAAAGGCTTCCAGTATAGACAAATATATATATGGTAACTATAATCGCTTGACTATAATGTATGTATAAAATAGTATATCTACGCCCGTAAGGGTATTATAAACAGACATCAATGGAGGTTTTATGGAGATTAAATCAATAGCAGTAATAGGTGCGGGTCAGATGGGCTCTGGAATTGCACAGGTAGGAATGATGTGTGGATTTTCGGTAAAGATGATGGATATCAAGGAGGAGTTTCTGGACAGAGGAAGGGATACAATTATCAAGTCATTGAAGAAGTTTCAGGAGAAGGGTAAACTCACAGAGGAGGGGGTTCATTCTGCTTTAAATCATCTGGCTTGCTATACAAAGATTCAAGATTTGAGCGATTGCGATATATACATTGAAGCGGCAACAGAGAAGGAGGAGCTAAAATTGAATATTTTTAAAGAACTCGACAGCATTGCACCGCCTCATGCAATACTCGCAACAAATACCTCCTCAATACCAATTACAAAAATAGCAGCTGCGACCAACAGACCACACAAGGTTATAGGAATGCATTTTATGAACCCGGTGCCCATTAAGAAACTGCTGGAACTCATAAGACGCCTTGCAACACATGATGAAACATACAACATGACAAAAGAACTCGCTGAAAAGATGGGTAAGACCTGTATTACATCGCAAGATGCACCTGGATTTATCGTCAATCGTATTCTTATGCCAATGATAAATGAGGCAATATTTGCTCTGTACGAGGGATTGGGGACTCCTCAGGATATAGACAATGGTATGGTGCTCGGGACAAATCATCCTATGGGACCACTTGCGCTTGCGGACCTTATAGGTCTGGATACCTGTCTCTCAATTATGGAGGTTTTGCACAAAGGGCTTGGCGATAGTAAGTATAGACCCTGTCCATTGTTGAGAAAGTATGTTGATGCAGGCTGGCTGGGTAGAAAGACAAAGAGAGGATTTTATCAGTATTAAAGGAGGTTTTATGGAATATAAGAACATTATTGTAACTTTTGAGGAAGGAATCTCGATAATCACCATCAATAGGCCAAAATCTCTCAATGCACTGAATGTTGAGACATTGAGCGAGATAGAGTGTGCCCTTTATGAGATTAAGTCGGATAAGAAGACGCAGGTGCTCATAATTACAGGCGCCGGAGATAAGGCGTTTGTGGCAGGTGCTGATATCTCAACTTTTCCGACGCTTACACCGGAAGGTGCTCGTGAATTTGTAGATCTGGGACAGAGGGTGATGGATACTATTGAGGCATTCCCTGTCCCTGTTATTGCTGCAGTAAATGGTTATGCTCTGGGCGCCGGTATTTATGCATCAGATAATGCATTTTTCGGGCTCCCCGAGGTGACGCTCGCAATTATCCCGGGATTTGGAGGTACACAGAGACTTCAAAGACTCATTGGCAGACATCTTGCGAGGGAACTTGTATTTACAGGAGAGAAGATTCCTGTCTCAAGGGCAAAGGAGATAGGACTTGTGAATAATGTCTTCCCAAAAGTAGAGCTGATGGACAGAGTAAAGGAGATTGCCAGAACTATTATGAAGAGAGGACCACTTGCAATAAAGGCAGCAAAGCGTTCAATGATCTTTGGTATGGATAAGGATCTAAGGACTGCAAATGAGATAGAAAAGCTCTGTTTTATTACACTTTTTGGAACGGAGGATCAGAGGGAAGGGGCAATGGCATTTCTTGAGAAGAGGGCACCGCAGTTTAAGGGCAGATAAGACTGCAATAAAGAGGTTGTAAGATGAATTTTGATATTACAGAAGAACAGAAGATGATTAGAGATATGGCGCGGGATTTTGCAAAGAATGAGATTGCGCCTGTCGCCTCAAAAAATGAGCGTGAGGGACATTTTCCAGAGAAGATATTAAAGAAACTCGCAAAACTTGGTCTGATGGGGGTGAATATCCCGCAGGAGTATGGAGGTGCTGAATCAGGAGTGGTGGCATACTCTCTCGCACTCTCTGAGATAGCAAAGGCATGTGCATCTACAGCAGTTACAATGTCCGTTACCAATATGGTGGCAGAGATTATCAATCAGTATGGTAGTGAGGAGATCAAGCGAAAATATATCCCCAGAATTACCTCTGGCGAGTATGTGGCGGGTGCATTTGCTCTCACTGAACCTCATGCCGGTTCAGATGCTGGTGCAATCAGGACTACTGCTGTAAAGAAGGGCGATAAGTATATCCTCAATGGGAGTAAGGTATTTATTACGAGTGGTGCATATGCCGGCTGTATTATAGCCTATGCAGTGACAGATAAGAGTAAAGGCAAGAAAGGGATCTCAGCCTTTGTGGTTGAAAAGGGTACCGAGGGACTCATAATAGGTAAAGAAGAGAAGAAGATGGGGCTCAGGGCATCCAATACTGTATCTCTGGATTTTTGTGACTGTGTTGTGCCTGCAGAAAATCTACTTGCCGTGGAGGGGAAAGGTTTTGAGATAGGTATGACCGCACTCAACGGTGGAAGGATTGGAATCGCATCTCAGGCCATAGGTATTGCAGATGCAGCTCTCACAGCGGCTGTACAATACTCTCTGGAGAGGACTGCATTTTCAAAAAAAATCTCTGAATTTCAGGCAAGTCAGTGGAAGATCGCAGACTCTGCAACAATGCTGGATGCGGCAAGATTATTGACTCTGAGAGCGGCATTCTTAAAGGAGCACAAGCGCAATTATACAAAAGAGGCATCAATGGCAAAGTTGTACTCCACTGAAATTGCAAACAGGATATGTGCAGATGCTATTCAGATACATGGTGGGTACGGATATGTTGAGGATTATAATGTTGAGAGATATTACAGAGATGTCAGGGTTACAACCATATATGAGGGGACAAGTGAGATTCAGAGAATCGTAATTGCAAGGGAGATACTTAAAAATGCAGGATAAAAGGAGATTGGAGAGAGGATTAATTCAGGTCTATACTGGCAATGGGAAGGGTAAGACCACGGCAGCGCTCGGGCTATGTTTTAGGGCAGCAGGTCATAATTTCAAATCATATATAATTCAGTTTATGAAGGGACAGATAGTCTATGGTGAGCTCAATTCTGCAAAGTTTACAAATGGGCTCATAACCATAGAACAGATGGGGAGACCCGATTTTGTAAGCAAGGAGAATCCTGAAAAGATAGATATTGAGATGGCGCAGGATGCCTTAAGACTTGCTGAAAAGGTCATTATGAGTGGAGAATATGATATTGTGGTTCTTGATGAGGTAAATGTCGCTGCCGATTTTAAGTTGATAGATACTCATGAGGTATTGAGAATCTTAAAGGCAAAGCCTCCACATGTGGAGGTTATCCTTACCGGTAGATATGCACCTCAGGAGTTTCTGGATATTGCCGACCTTGTCTCTGAGGTAAGAGAAGTCAAGCATTATTATGTCAGGGGAGTTGATGCAAGGGACGGTGTAGAGAGATAAAGAGGAGGTTATGATATGTATTCTGAAGAAGAGAAACGCAGGATTGAACAGGAATACAAAGAATGGAAGGAGAATGTATATCTCAGAAATTTTGAAAAGCTGCCACCACGGATTGTGAGATTTTCGACAGTATCCGATATGGAAGTGCCAGAACTATCTACCCCGGC
>JBBISZ010000219.1:0-4964 GCA_037441045.1 Deltaproteobacteria bacterium
AGTTAAAGACTAAATGAAAGATTAAATTCAAAGGATTCTTTGCAAAATTTATTCTTGGCAGATGTGACTCAGTTGATACATTATTATTGCAGCACTCACTGAGAGGTTGAGAGAAAAACTCTCATCACATATTGGTATTTTTACAACAAAATCAGAAAGACCCAGAAGTCTTTCTCCCACACCCGAATCCTCTCCTCCTACTATAACAACAACTGGTCCTGTAATCTTAAGATTGTTTATATCGGTATTTCCTTTTATATCCAGCGAGATAACTTTATATAGAGCCCTCTTAAATTCAATTACTACCTGTGGCAGATTCTCCTCAATGGCAATATCTACATATTCTATTGCTCCTGTAGAGGCTTTTATTACCGCAGGTGTAAGTGAGACAGTCTGTTTTCTGCTCAAAATAATTCCCATAAATCCAAAGAGGTAAGAGCTTCTAATTACTGCACCAAGATTGTGCGGATCCTGAACATTATTTACAATAATAACTTTTTTATATTTATCCCTATCCTGCAAAAAGTCTTTATATGAGTATGTGATGAATGGCTCACATAATGCCACAACCCCCTGATGTTCGTAACTTTTAGAGATATTCCCAAGTGCCTCTCTTGAAACATAGACAGGAAAAACATTCTGCTGTTTGAGAATATAAGATATCCTTTTTAATCCCTCTCCCCTCGCATGCTCAAGGATATATACCTTTTTAATAGCCCTTTTTCTTGCTCTAATCAGTTCATATACAGGATTGATTCCATATACAATAGAGTGTTCTCCCATTATTCTTCCTTAATCAGATGTTCCTCTAATTTTTTTATATTCTCTTCTATGTCCCCTGATATGAGAGATCTCCCCATAACAATATAATTTGCACCTCTCTTGAATCCCTCTTTTGGGGTAACAACCCTTTTCTGATCACCATGTGAATCCCCTGGCATTCTTATAGATGGGGTAATAATTTTCAAATTGGGGTCTATTACCTTTGATACAAACTCAAGATCATCTGCAGAGCATACTATTCCATAAATCCCTGTCTTATTTGCAATCTTACACATACTTGATATTACATCACCAACACCACTTCTATATCCAATATTCATCAGATCATCATTATTGAGACTTGTTAAGATCGTTACGCCTATGATACCCGCGCCAGGAATACAACTCTTTAGAGTATCTCTTGCCAAAAGTAACATCTCCTCACCACCACCAATATGCACGGTTAAAAGATCAAAATTGTACCTTGAAAGAGATTTTATAGCAGAGGAAACAGTATTTGGGATATCGCACAACTTTAAATCCAGAAATACCTTCAACCCTTTATCCTTAGCATATTTTATTATTTCATCCCCATATCCATAAAATGCCTGCATACCTATCTTTACATATTCCAGTCTCATTGACACTGAATCAACAACCCTTCTTGCTTCATTTTTATCTGATAGGTCTATTGCTACTATTACCTTTGATAGGAGACTCAAATCAGAATACCTCCGTTCTTTACACCCTCATATAATCTTGTTATCTCGCTCAGTATTTTTTCACGATCTGTCTCAGAAAGTCCATTCTTTACCTCAAATACACAATAGTTCAAAAGGTTGGAGAGCGAATGTAGAAGCTCCCTCTCTGCCCTCTCACCAAATAGTTCAGAGGCTTTTTTATATAGATCGTTCAAATTACTTATATTTCCATCTATATCAAACTGACACTCTGAGACTATCTCGTCCGAATCAGGCGGCTGAGAAATATATGATTCTATATGTAATGTCCCGAATCTTCCCTTCCCCTCAAGAGCCTTATAACAGAGTTCCAGCGCCTTTTTTACCTTATCAATGTATTTTCTATATGTTGAAACCTCTTCAGATTTTGTTCCGATAATCCTGATAAATCCCGCCCTGTAAAGTGAGACCAGAAGTTTCATACAATCATATTCGCCCAGCCTGCTCTCATCAATAATTTGGTTAACGGTCCTCTTTGAATCAACAAGGGTCAACAGATATCGTTCTTTTTCACTCAATTCAATCTCTGGAGATGGACTAATCCGGGTCAGGATAAGATCCCTATCTGATATTATACTTCTGAATCTGGAGAGTTCACCAAACTGTCTCATCCCCTCCATAATAAGCTCAATTGTACTCTCTGATAATCTGACGGCATTCCTGAGATCCGGCCTCTTCTCCTCAAAAAAATAGAAACCTCCCTGATATGAAAACAGACTTAAGAATATCGCCTTTATTTGCACTGTAAGTCCAACATATACATCTCTCGGAGTAATCAATTTCATCTCCATAAGAATCTCACCGAGTCTTACTCCACTCTTAACTTTGTCTGCCACCTCAATAAGAACCTCGCGGGAAATCTTTCCCATTCTATAAAGTATATTACCCAGTCTATCCTCCTCAATACCCGATACTGCATATACAAGTTCACCACCCTGAAAATAGAGAGCCTTTCTTATATCATCCTTTACAAATGTCAGAACACCATCCTTCCTGAGAGAATTTATCATTCCCACCACCTCAACTATTCCGACAACAGAGAGATCACCCAGAAACATATTCTTAACAGGCGTTGGTTGTGAATGTAATACAAACATCTCAGAGTTGATTCGGGTTATCTCTACATCCCCCTTTTCCTTTAATTGTTGAAACATGTTTGATACAATCTCTGGCAGAATAATCCTGTTTGCCTCATCCAGAGAGACTTTGAACTTCATTTATTCCCTCCAACTCCCCCTTTATAAAATTTATACTCCGAATCAATTAGATTCTTTATCTCAGAAAGTACCTTATCAAACGGTACAATAAAAGAGTTCTTCTCCCTTCTGAGTTTTACCTCCACGCCCCCCTTTTCAATAGATTTTTTTGAGATAGACACCCTTATCGGAATACCTATCAGATCTGCATCCTTAAACAATACACCTGGTCTCTCATCTCTATCATCATATAAGACCTCAACACCCAAATCCAGCAATTCCTTATAGAGAAGATCGCAGCGCCTTACAACCTCCTCTATATCAGTACCAATTCCGAGTAGATGAACCTCAAACGGTGCAATGGGCATGGGCCAGATAATCCCATTCTCATCGTGATTCTGCTCTATTGCAGCAGCGGCTGTTCTACCTATCCCGATCCCGTAACAGCCCATAATCATAGGTTTTTTACTCCCGTCTCTGTCCAGAAATTCTGCCTTCATCTTTGATGAATACTTTGTACCGAGATAGAATACCTGTCCCACCTCAATCCCTCTATAACGTTCATATACTCCTCTATTGCATAGAGGACATCTCTCTCCCACTTTCGCAAACCTTATGTCATAAAACGCCTTAATATTTTTTAAATCCCTCTCCACATTTACATCCTTAAAATGGGTATCTGCTCTATTGGCACCAACTACAGCACCCTTAAGTCCCTGAATAGAATTATCGGCATAGATATCAACATTAAGTCCTATTGGTCCTGCAAAACCCACAGGTGAACCTGTTATTGACTCCACTTCAGCATCATTAGCAAGTCTCAACTCCTCACATTTGAAAATCGCCTTTACCTTTGCCTCATTTACATCATAATCTCCTCTGACAAGCAGGGCAACGGGCTTATTGTCGCAGATATAGATGAGCGTCTTTATCAACCTGTTTGCACCAATCCCCAGAAATGCAGTTACATCCTCCACCGTCTTTCTATTGGGAGTATTTACCTCTATAAATCTATCTCCTTTATCTTCATAATTATTTATAATACTTGAGGAGATCGCCATCTCCACATTTGCAGCATAATCACATTTGTTGCAGGCAAGTATCTCATCCTCACCCGATTCTGCGAGGACCTGAAATTCATGCGAGAGTGTACCACCTATATTTCCTGTCGCAGCCGAGACAGCCCTGAATCTAAGACCGCACCTCTTAAAGATCCGAGTATATGCATCATACATATTCTTATACTCTCTCTTTGCATCCTCTTCATCTGTATGAAATGAGTATGCATCCTTCATTATAAACTCTCTGCCACGCATAAGCCCGAATCTCGGCCTTGCCTCATCTCTGAATTTGGTCTGAATCTGATAAAGATTTATTGGTAGATCCTTGTATGATTTCAACTCCTGTCTTACAATATCCGTGATTATCTCTTCATGAGTTGGTCCTAAACAGAAATCTGCATTTTTTCTATCCTTGAATCTCAATAGCTCGACACCATAATAATTCCATCTCCCTGATTCTATCCACAGTTCCGCAGGGAGTACCATCGGCATCAGAAGCTCAATAGCCCCTGCCCTATTCAATTCTTCTCTAACAATCCTTTCAATCTTCCTTATAGTTCTCAAAAGGATTGGCATATAAGTATAGATACCTGCCGCAATTTTTTTTATCATCCCGGCTCTGATCATTAATTGATGTGAAATCACCTGTGCATCAGAAGGAATCTCTTTGTATGTATGAAAGAGGTATTTGCTTACTTTCATAATTCACTCCTAAGTAAAGAATAAAACAGCAAAAATCAGGCTATATACTTACCAGAACTCTCCCTTTTCAGCAACAGGAAACATCAAATAGATAAATGGAAAATAAATAAATGGGAAATAGGAAGTAGGAAGTATGTAAATGGAAAGTAAATAAATTGAAAACAAATACACTGGAAGTCTTTTAATATAAAATTTCTCATTTCCCATTTCCTATTTAACTATTTCCCATTTAAACACTTATCAGGTTTCAATCCTTGTTCTGATGATAAATGGGAAGTGGGAAGTATGTAAATGGGAAGTAAGTAAATGGAAAGTAAATAAATGGGAAATAGGAAGCAGGAAGTAAGTAAATGGAAAGTAAGTAAATTGAAAACAAATACACTGGAAGTCTTTTAATATAAAATTTCTCATTTCCCATTTCCTATTTAACTATTTCCCATTTAAACACTTATCAGGTTTCAATCCTTGTTCTGATGATAAATGGGAAGTGGGAAGTATGTAAA
>JBBISZ010000220.1:0-4930 GCA_037441045.1 Deltaproteobacteria bacterium
CACATTGTTTTAGAAGGATAAATTTTATGACTTATTATTATTTTGGACAGAGGTGATAATATTTATATTTGAAAATTGAAAGGAATAATTAATCTGATGATAAAAAATTAAAATCTTAATCGTAAAATAGACTATATTTAGTTAGTTATTCACTTCTTTGATTCTGTCTGCTTATCCCGAGAGACTTGAGTCTCTTGTGTAGAGTTGTGCGCTCCATCCCGAGAATCCTTGCTGCTCTGGCTATAATCCAGTCAGACTTTTCAAGTGCATCCAGTATCATTTTTCTCTCAAGCTCCTCTCTGGTCTTTTTGAGTGTTCCTGAATAAGTCTCTTCGCCTGCTATATTTTTTACAAAGTCGGGCAGATCATCTACTTTTATAATATTATCAGAAAGGATTATAGAGCTTTCAATTACATTCTTTAATTCTCTAACATTGCCTGGCCAGTTGTATTCTGTGAGAATCTTCATGGCATCATTATCAATCTCTTTTTTCATCAAACCATTTTCTCTGCAAAGAGCATCTATGAAACTTTCAATAAAAAGAGGGATATCCTCCTTTCTCTCCCTCAAGGGAGGCATATGAATTGAGACCACATTGAGTCTAAAAAACAGGTCTTCTCTAAATTTTTCCTCCTGTATCAGTTTTTTTATGTCTTTGTTTGTAGCGGCTATAAATCTGATATCAACTTTTATAATTTGTTCACTCCCGAGTCTTGAAAACTCCTGTGTCTGCAGGACTCTCAATATCTTTGCCTGCGCGGGAAGACTCATATCGGCAATCTCGTCCAGAAAGAGTGTGCCCTTATCTGCAAGTTCAATTAGTCCTTTCTTCTTATCGTATGCACCTGTAAACGCACCTTTTTCATAGCCAAAGAGTTCACTCTCAATCAGTTCGGATGGAATGGCTGCACAGTTTACCTTGATAAAAGGGAACTGCTTTCTCTTTGAGTTCTGGTGGATGGCTTTTGCAACCAATTCTTTGCCTGTACCGCTCTCTCCTGTTATAAAGACTCGCGCATTTGTAGGCGCAACCTTCTGGATAATGTCGAGCACCTCCAGAATTTTCTGAGATCTGCCTATAATCTCTTCCTCCCCCTTCATCTTCTTAATGGCTATCAGTTCTTCTGAGAGATTCTTCTTTTCAATACAATGTTTTATTGATAGTAAGACCCTCTCTCTATCAAGTGGCTTCTCAAAAAAGTCATATGCCCCCTTTTTTACTGCCTCAACGGCATTATGGATATTCGCGTGCCCTGAAATCATTATGATATATGCTGCATTATTTAATAGTTTAATTTCATCTATAAGTTTTATCCCATCACCATCTGGTAGTTTTACGTCCAGGAGTATTATGTCAAATTCCTTTTCCTGTAAAATCTTTATAGTCTCTGCCCCTGATGCTGCCTCCTGAGTGGTATAACCCTCAGAGGTAAGAACCATCGAAAGCGTCCTGCGTATGTTCTTCTCATCATCTACAATAAGAATATTGTATTTTTCCGGAGACATATACTATTCTGATGGTTTTTCAGTTTTAGATTTCTCCTCTGTCTTTTCCACTTCAGATTCTTCTTTTTTCTTGCTGCTTGAATCTTCTTTCTCTTCCTCGCTAAAACCACCAATACCTTTTCCTGAATCCTCAAAGGCATATTTGAAATTTAGTATCTGTTTATTTGCAACAACTACCTCTACCTCTACCTCATCTTTATTATGAACCAGTTTTAATAGATGTTTTCCAGGTTTTACAGGAAGCACATCTATTTTTGAGACTTCTCCAATCTTTTTGCCGTCTATAAATGCAACTGTGTTTTCGACTGGAATAACTTCAAATTTAATGCCTGTAACAACATTTTTTGCGGGTTTTGAGACCTTTTTATCAGCAGCATTAATCTGAATCACTAATGATAGCAAAATCACAAATGTTAGAAAAAATACTTTTTTCATTTTCCACCTCCGTAATCTGACTTTCCCCATAAAGGGGCATATCATAATGTTAATATCTATTCTGCATAAAGTAAACAAAAATCCTATCTCTTGATTTTGAAGGTGTCCTCAGAGGCAGAGTCTATTTTGATCTTTTTTGTCTTTGTAGATGTATGAGATGATGTCCCCTTTTTCCTCAATTTTCTATTCGTGGTACTTGTGGTAGTCTCTCTCTGTCTCGACACTACATGTTGCAATTCTTTGACGATCATCTCCCTTGTCTCGCTCTCCTCCCATTCTCCTGCAACAGACACATTCTCGATATCAATTTCAAGAATCTCTGAATAATAGGCGAGTAGCCTTCTTCTCCACGGCTCTGAGGAATATTCATCTCTTATTTTTTTAAGAGCCTTACCAGAAATTAGATCGGAGAGCTCCGGGTGTTCACAGAGTGCAAGCAGGTGTGCATAGAGCATTTCAGAACTTCCCGGTTCAAATAATAAAATTTCTTCCCCATTTTTAAAAGCGGTTGCTATCGCCGGTGTCTGGGTGGCAATTACCGGTATTGTGGCAGACATCATATCCAGAAGTTTCAATGGAATTATGCCGCCAAGAATATTTCGGTTGTTGTTGTCGAGCGGAATAACCCCTGCATTCATTTTTTTGAATATCTGTTCAAATTCGGAGCCGTATCTGGGACCTTCAAATCTGAATACATCATCTATTTCCATCTTTTGAAGTTTGCTTACAATATCTCCCAATTTATTGGGGCTTGTAAATCCTACTACTGTTACCTGAATGTGCTTGGATTTTTTTAGCCTTTTTATGGCTGTAAAAAATGTATCTATATCTTCCCATCCTGCAAAACTCCCGATATAGAGGATATTAAATGTTCCTTCTTTTATCTTTGTGAAATTTTTTCTCAATTTTACTACGCCGGGCAAAAATCTCAATCTGTCGATATATCCTTTGCCTGCCAGATATTCCATTGTTGTCTGAGAGGGGACAAATATCCTATCTGAATTGTCAAGGCAGACCTTTTCTTCCTGTTTAATCTGTTCATACAGAGTGGATGATATCCCTGAGAATTTTAAATCCCAAGAGGAGAGCGAATATAAATCATATATTGCATTAAATCCGTACTCTTCTTTCATCTTACAGGCTATTAATCCCCCAAAGGGGTCTGTAAAGTGAACTGCATCATACATCCCGCCTTCAAGCTGGCGGGAGAGAGCCCTTCTGAATGTGCTGATGCGTTCTTTGAAACTCATATTTTCTACCGGCACTCTATAGATTCGTGCACCTAGCCATTTTTCAAGATGTGTGAGCCCTTCATACTTAAGTGTTAGCACATCAACATTGCATACCCTTGTTAGACAGTCTGTTAGCATAAGTACCTTTGTAGCAGTATATGATGCATCAGGTACACATTCAAAGCTCACTATTAATATTTTCTTGTCCATACCTGATGTCATTATACAAAAAATTGATGTTTTGTCATCAAAATTCATAAAATAATATTTATGTGATAGTTTTTTCGTTTTGAGGGAATTAAAGAAATTTTAGACTCAAAATCACTGCTGTCCAAAGTAATCTAAAGTCTAAAATTTATCCTTATAAAATAATGCATCAGATATGGCTATTTTGCAGTTTCAAAATCAGATTACCATTTCATATCTTATTTAACCCTCAAAATGCTGTCCAACTTAATATCCCTTTAATTTTAGTTACTCAATATCAGGCACAATGGGCAGAGTCTCAAAAGGTTAATTTATCCACTCCCATTAATCGCTGTATGTAGATAGATTAATCCTCAATAATGCCATCAGATTGTTTATTGATCAGTTAAAGACTGAATGAAAAGTAAAATTCAAAGGATTTTTTGCAAAATTTATTCCGGAAAGATGTGATTTCCACTATTTTTTTAAGAATAGATTGTTTTTGGCTTTTTTCTATGTCAATAATACTGATATTCTGGTTGAGTCTTTACTATTAATATCCTTCTGCATGGGAATACTGTCTGGTTTATTACCTGATTTTTATGATTTTATCTGATATTCTTTCTTTCCTTGGCAAAGAGTTATTATACTGAATTTTATACTGTTGATTAAAATTTCCTTATGCTGAGAGGAATTAGTAACTTAGATGTACCAATGCTTAATTATTTCTTAATAGGATATGTAAAATATTAACACAAATCGCAACTTCTCAATATTTCTGCATATTTTTCAAAAACATAATTGCCTCTTCTTGCATATTCTTGCATATTTGCTATTGATTTTTCAATATTATTATTATATTAAAAACAGACAGGAGGTATAAGTTGGGCTCACAGGATAAACTTGGAGAACTCCTTGTAAGGGAGAAATTGATATCCCTTGATCAACTGAAGAAGGCAAAGGACTCTCAGGGGAAGAGCGGCGACAGGCTGGGCGCTATTCTTGTTAAGGAAGGTTTTATTAAGGAGCAGGAGTATACAAATTTCCTCAGTAAGATATATAAAACTCCAGCGGTAGAGTTATCCGAAATGGAACTGGATCCTCAGATCGCAAAACTTATTCCAAGAGAGGTGTGTGATAAACATTGTATTATTCCTATTAACAGGGCTGCAAATTCCATTATTGTTGCAATGGCTGATCCATCAAATATGTATGCCATTGATGACATAAAATTTCTGACGGGTTATAATGTGGAGCCTGTTATTGCCTCGGATGTTGCAATAAAGGATGCCATTAATAGAGTCTTTGGAACTATTGAAAAGCAGAAGCAGCAGAATGAACTCAATAGTGTGATGGAGTCTCTGGTCGAGGAGATCGGTGGAGATGAAGAGGAGGAGGAAGAGACTATTGATCTTGAAAAGGCGTCCCAATCAAAACCTATAATAAGGCTGGTAAACCAGATCCTTATAGATGCCATTGAGAGAAAGGCGAGCGATAATCATGTAGAGTGTAATGAGAAGTATTTAATGATAAGGTTCAGAGTGGATGTGGATCTGTTTGAGGTTGTAAA
>JBBISZ010000221.1:0-4890 GCA_037441045.1 Deltaproteobacteria bacterium
ACCATTCATATCCGAGACAAACAATCTACTGCCAAATCTTGCTTAGTCCGATTCGCCTGACATCTTTATGTTAGGGTTGTTGAGATTGTAATTTGCAAAATCACAGCCATCAACCCCCGTAGTTGAGAAAAAGACATATACCTCGCCTCTACTTTTTGATGACGCATCTGGTGCAGAGACAATAACATCTTCACAGTCATCATTATTAAGATCGCCCGCAATTACAGAATATCCGAGAGAAGAACCGGAGATATTTCCCGCCCCCTTTATATCTCCACCGTGCGGGATCTGGTTAATATCTGTATTATTTTTATAAATATAAAAAGCCCCCTGATTCAAATTTCCGTCAGCAGGGGCACCAACAATAAGATTATCCATGCCGTTTAAGTTTATCTTTGCAACAGAGAAACCGAAGAATGAATCTCCTTTTCCACCCGAGAGTCTTACAGGTTCCGAATTTTCATATTTGCAAACACCACCACTCTTTGCCTGAAAATATAAATAAACTGCACCTTCCCTGTTTATACCGTCCAGAGGGGCTGAGACCGCAATATCAGGGCAACCATCATTATTTAAGTCCAGAACCTCAATATCATAACCAAATAGAGACTTGTCAGATTTACCATAAATTATATTCACCTCTTTTATAATACCATCTTCCATTTTCTCAAGTATAACAGCCCCTGTCCTCAGATTCTGATACACCTCATCAGTATCACCAACTGCGATAAGTTCCTCACCATTGAAGTTCTCAACCCTCTTCATCGCAGAACCATAAAATTTACTCCCCGACTTCAATCTATATGTATCAGAAAGAATCCCTGTCTCTAATAGATTTGAATATACAAAATTCGTCCCATCTGTTGCTCTCACCATAAAATAGTAAGGTTTATTGTAGACAATCTCTGATTCATTGTTGTCTATATCAATAAATGAATAAAGTGTAATTGACTGAATCTCTCCTGGATTGGAAGGAGTGGGTACATCTCTCAAATAAGTCTTACCATCAAAATCGGTACTGCCAAATGGCTTTTCAGAATAGACAATCTGATATGCCTTCACCTTGCCCGATAGACTCCCGTTTACCAGATTATCTGCTGGCGCCTTCCACTCTATGATAAACCCTTTTCTACCATCTGACTCAGGCTCTCTTATCTGCCTTGAATAAATTACAATGTCTGAAGGCGGATTATTATCCGGGGTCTTGCTCACCTTAAATGAAGATATAAAATCTTTGCCCATGGTTATTCCTGATATATCCGTAATGAGACCGCCGATTTTCACTGTATAGGTATTATCAGATAAAAGAGTATTTTTTAAGGCCAGACTCAACTTCTTATCATCCTTTATAACAACATCAAATCCTACATCAGGTTCAATAGAAAAGAAGTTTTTGTTCAGACCTTCAAAGTTCATACTCTCTGAAAATTCTATATCAATACTTTTGAGATTATCAGGCACACCGCTCGCCTGATTCTGAGGGAATATACTCTTGACCGAGGGCTGATCATAGGTAGTCTTAAATCGTGAATAGTAAGAAGATTTCAGGTAAAATCCAGAGACATCTTTTATAGATGGACTCACAACAATCATATATTCACTGTTTTCAAAAAGTGTAAAATTTTCTATATATGCAATCTTATCCTCATATCTCACAGAGTAATTCTCTACACCTGAAAGAAGTATTGTATCATTATTTATTGTTGAGGCATCCATATCCTTATTAAAAGTAATTTTTATTGAATCAGTCTTATAATCCACATTCTCTGCACCATCAGATATAGATATAGATACAACTTCAGGAACAACAATTTATAAACATACGTATGACCGAGATCATTCCCCGAAGTATCTCTGACAAATGGCATAATCATCACTGAATAATCTACCCCCTCTTTCAAACCCATTCCTGGCTTTATTGTGACAGTCTTTGAGTCCTCAGAGAGCAGAAGCTCCACATCTTCACCACTCATAATAAAGTTTGAGATATTTACAGTATCAGGGTCAAGGGTCTTATTAAAATCAATCACCACACCCGCAAATTCTGCAATAGCGTCTGTAGATATAATCTCATTATTGGCAGGAGAGACATTTGTAATGAGAAATGGTACATATTCAGTGACAAAGGAAAAGACATAATTCCCTTCACCTGTCCGTTTATCCTTATTATTGTCAGCAGGGACTGAACCGCTATCCGTAATAAGAATATCCTGAACTCCACCGTCCTCTTTCAAGAGGCCGGATCCAACAGTTGAAGGATTTAAATAAAATGGTAGACCAGCACTATCTCTAATAAGTCGTGAGATAACTACCTTACATTCTGCTCTCTCTTGAAGAAGTAAACCAGATTTCAATTTTATTGAAATAACCTTCTTATCTTCCGAAAGGGAAATTTTACTCTCAACAGACACATCATTGCAGGTAAAATTTATAAAATTCTCATTTGCATATCTCTCGTCTATTGCTTTACTGAAATTTATTATAATTGCACCCGCCGGACTCAAATCCCTCTTTACCCCAACCGAACCATCAGAAGGAACGGTACTCTCCACATATAAAGGCGACATATCAGTTTTATTAACTGGCACATATTCATCTGCACAATTTACAAGAAAAGTTACGGAAAAAATCAAAAGAAAAATATTTCTGAAAAACATATTCATATAGCTCCTCCTTAAAAGAGGGTAATATTAACATAAGTGAGGTATATTTTATCACATTTGATAAATTAAACAAAAATATATTTAAAATGAGCACCAGACCATAAATACCCCATCATCTGTGATGTTTAAACACCAGTCTTTCTATAAAGTTTCATTTTGATAAAATAAATAATTAACTCTCAAAACATCCAGTCATCATCGATATTGCACTGCACCCTATCTGGTTATCACTTCACATTCCTTAAAAAGACTGTCACTGTAATTTTATCAAGTCTATCCCTTTTAATATTAAACCTTTTCTCTGCCGAACCACCGTTAACTGCTATTTCAATCATACCCGATGAGCCAACAAGTGCAAGTGGAACACCTTTTGGGACATCCGAGTAAGCTTTCTTAATCCTTCCCACCCTTCTATTTTTTATCTTAAGAGAGCATATATATTTTTTTGCAAAGTCTGCTGGAATATTCGTAATAAGATTCCCAAAACTATCAATATACAATATTTTACCTGTAACCTTTCTGTCCTCCACTACAGGTTCCTCTATTCTTAGTCTAATTGGATTTTTAAGAGGAGAGACCATATCCGAGATATCCTTCTCTGAGGCTATAAATGCTGCAAGTGGTGCAAAAATATCCCTTGCGTGAAATGTTGATGATATGTTTTGAAAATAAAAATCATTTTTTACTATTTCCCACACCTTATATTCACCGCGCCTGTAAACATATTCAAATATGCCGTTATCGGGACCAACAAAATACTGCCCCTGCGAATATACTACAATACCCTTTCTATCCGAACCCACACCAGGGTCAACAACAGTCAAAAAGACAGTATTTTCATCAAAATAAGGTAGAGACTCTCTTAATACAAAGGCACCTTCTACAATATTCTGGGGCAATATATGGTTTGTAATGTCTATTATGGTTATGTTAGAGTTTATTCTTAAGATAACGCCTTTTATAATACCAGAGTAATGAGAATCCCCAAAATCCGTAATAATAGAAATTCTTCTCATCTCAGGTCTGAGAGTATCTCATATAGTTCATCTTCATCTGCCTCACCCGCCACCGCAAATGTAATATCGCCCTCACTAAGAAGCAATAGATTCTGTCCTTCCTTCTTTACAACATAAGAATTGTTTTTATAATAAGAGGCTGGAATGAATCTAATCTTATCTGAAATGGAACCTTTTATGGCAAATAAGGATATATTCTTACCCTTGTGTCTATAATAAATATGTGCAGCGTCTTTATCATCAAACCTGTTGAACCTCATTCCAATAAAATTAAGACCACTCTGATTATTTCTGTTGAGTTTTAGATTCTGTTTTGCCGTACCAAAAAACGAGAAAAATTTATTCAAATCCTCAATAGAGGCAGTAAGTGGAGGATTACCAATATTTTTAAATATCCTGTCATCAATTCTCTGTTCACTCATCTTAAATATCAGACCAAGAATGAGAAAAACAAGCAGAATAAATGCAGGCACAAATCTTAGAAATATGGGTAGAATTTTTACCCGACTGTCATACATTTTTTCTATATCCAATATCAAACTGAGTGGTGGTTCCTTGAAGGAGACTGAAGATCTAATCAATCTCTTTGTAAACCTCTCGCTTCGCGCGATATTATAACAGGATTCACACCTTGAGAGATGCTCCACCATCTCCAGATTCTCTTTTGAATCCAGCTCTCCATCCACATATAGAGATATAAGCCTTTTTGCCTCTTTGCAGTCCATCAGTTTTTAAAAGACCTCGCATCATTCTTAAATTGAATAATGTTTGAGCCCGATGACTCCTTTTCAATAACTTCTATTCTTTTTATCAACTCTTTTTTCAGGGCACTTCTTGCACGGCTCAGTCTGCTCATCACCGTACCAATAGGGATATTTAATATTCTGGATATCTCCTCATACGAAAACTCTTCAATATCCGCCAGAATAATTATAGTCCTGTGTTCAAACGATAAATTCAGAAGAAGTCTCTCTACCTCTCGCGAAGAAGACTCCCTTATAAATCTCTCCTCCTCATTCTCTGAGAGCGTCAGATCCCTGCCTACTACTTCAGAACCATCATCTTCATCAAAAGCCCTGTATTCCAGATTATTCCTCTCTGTATTTAACCTGTCCTGATTATTATAAAAAATGCTGGTGAGAATTTTGAATAAAAATGCCTTTGCATTGGTGTTTGGCGTATATGAATCAATATACTCAAGCGCCCTTGCA
>JBBISZ010000222.1:0-4858 GCA_037441045.1 Deltaproteobacteria bacterium
ATCGCGCTAAACGAGAGGGGGTTGATACTTGTTACAGGTACTACAGGCTCAGGCAAATCCACCACTCTTGCCTCAATTGTAGATTATATAAACGCAAACCGTACCTGTCATATTGTCACTATTGAGGATCCTATTGAATTTTTAATTCGTGACAAGCGAAGTATTATCAATCAAAGAGAAATAGGTTCAGATACAATGTCATTCGGGGTGGCAATGAGGGCAGTATTGAGGCAGGATCCCGATGTAATAATGGTAGGAGAGATGCGAGACCTTGAGACGATGGAAACGGCACTCACAGCTGCTGAGACTGGACATCTGGTACTATCAACTCTGCATACACTCGACGCCACTGAGTCTATAAACCGAATAGTAGGGTCATTCCCACCTCATCAGCAGAAACAGATCAGGATACAACTTGCCTCCGTTTTGCGAGCAGTCATATCCCAGAGACTTGTACCAAGGGCCGACGGGAGAGGGAGAGTCCCTGCAGTTGAAATTATGATAAATACAGCATTCATACGTGAATTGATTGAAGATAAAGACAGGACAAAAGAGATACCTGAGGTAATTGCAAAAAGTCATATATCATGGGGTATGCAGACATTTGATCAATCGCTAATGTATCTTCTTAAGAATAAACTAATTACCTATGAAGAGGCATTAAGGCAGGCAAGCAATAAGGATGATTTTGCTTTGAGAGTTAAGGGTGTAAGTTCGACCGATGATTCCAAGTGGTCAGACTTTGAAAGAGAGGATCTGAGCACTGGCAGTTTAGCAGAGTCTATTGTACCCGGACCTGGAACTCCTCAAAAAAATAGGTTGTGAGGATGAAAGAGAGCAGCCCCATAGAGTCAGCCCTTAAAATCCTTTCAAGAAAGCGGGTCTCTTCCAAAGAGATAAGTAAAAAGCTTGAAAAGAAAGGATTTTCACCTGAGGAGATAGAAAAGACTCTCAAATATCTTAATGAATCACACTATATAAACGATGAAGAACTACTTGTTGACTACCTCAAACTACTTATAGAAAAGAGATTTTATGGACCTGAAAAGGTTGTAGCATATTTGAGGAATAAAGGTTTTAGCTCTCAGGATATTAGAGAGAAGCTATCAGCTCAATATAGCGAAAATCAAATTGTAGAATATGGGAAAAAGTTTATAGATAAAAAATTCAATGGTTTTGATGAGAATGACAAAAAAATCAGGGAAAAAATAATAAGGTCCCTCATCTACAAGGGTTTCAATTGGGATCTTATAGAAAGGATACTTAATAGATGAGGAGAATCCATCTTTGTTTGTTTATATCTCTCTTTCTTTTTATCTCTGTTACACTATTTGCACAGGAAGATGTCCCCGCATGGGCAAGAGAGTCAGAAAAAGAGGCAGAGCAGCAGGCACCTGTAGAACAAAAGACAACAAATGAAAAAAACCCTGCACCTGCGGTAGAACAACCTGTTCAAAATACTCAACCTCAGAATGAACCACAGACCACTCCACTAGAGAATGTGCCAGCATGGGCAAATGAGCCAATCCCAAAAAACAACCCCCCAGTTCCACCAACACCTATAGTGGTGCCAATACCCGAAAATTCAGATATCAAACCCACAACTCCCGAACCCCCGACCACATCTAATACACTACCTCCCGCTCAGCCTGAAACAAAGCCAGAATCTCAACAGGGGACGAAGCCCTCAAAAGGCTGGACAACAGAGAAAAAAGAGACACAGGTAGACTCAAAAGCGGCAGGAAAGAAAGGTGACACATCAGGACTTATTTACGAAGGCCGTTCAGCGATAGGAGCCTCCTCTATAATAGGAAGCAAGAGTCATATTGGAGTTATGGCAGGATATTTGAGACTACCCGAATCCCCTTACGACACTCATTACCTGCATATTGACCCCAGAATAGAACTACTCTGGGAAAAATTTGCACTCTCATTACAGGCACCGCTAAATTTCAAACTGTATGATGCAGAACATGGGACAGATAATATGTGGGAGATTAGAAAGAAGGATTGGGACGAACCATCTGACTATTCAAAAATCATTCGTTTTATTAAATATGGCAGAAAAGATGATAGACTTTATTTGAATATAACCACGATCAGCAGTTCAACACTCGGACATGGAACAGTTATGAGAAGATATATTCCAAATGTTGACTTCAATCACAAAAGATTGGGAATTCAGTTTGATGTCAACCACGACTACATAGGTTTTCAATCCACAGTCTCAGATATTTTAGGACCTCCAGTCTTCGGAGTGATGCCATTTATAAGGCCTTTTGCGCCATTTTCTGATAACCTTCTGGCATCCTCATTGTCTATTGGTTTTACTTTTGCTGCCGACGCAGATGCCCCAATAACACTCAAGAGAATCAATCTTCCAAATTATCAGTTTTCATTCCCAAATGGCAAACCGTATGTGGACACTTCAAACAGGCTTCAATATGACTCTTCATTTTTATATATATGGGGTATCGATGCACTTATAAAGATAGTTAGAACAAGACATGTAGATATCAAGCCCTATTTAGACTGGTCTACAATGAAAGATGGCGGTTGGGGATTCACCGGTGGAGTGCTCTTTAGATTTTCTGCTGGAGAGAGTATAAAAAATTTCTTTACAATCAGAACTGATTACAGGGCATTTAAACCTGATTATGAACCTTCATATTTTAATACATTCTACGAATTTCAAAAGTATCAATATTATATGCCATCATTCTCAGATTATGATTATAGAAGAGGATTCTATCCAACAAAGCTCGAGGAGATACTCTCACGCACAGGAGATACAAGACAGGGCTACTACCTCGAACTCAATTATGAACTCTCAAAATATTTTGCCCTTGGAACTTCAATAGAAAATGCAACTGGAAGCACATATAGTAACATTGCTAAGGATGGTAATCAGAATCCGATTAAGACAGGCAACGGAAATTTCCTGTTTTATGTATCACTACCTCTGCCGTATTTTTTAAGTGCCCACTTTACCTATCACAAGATAGATTATACAGACATCTCAAACATAGTAGATTTCTCAGAGTCCAACACAATACTACTGGCGACTCTGAAATTCAGACCAATAAATCTCATCGGAATATATGCCTCACTTCAGGAGTCATGGGAACTGGATGACTGGACAGGATTATACATCATTGTACCTCAGGTATCATTGGGCGTGGACCTGAGTTATTACTTTTAAAATAGTATGAAAAAAGGTATTTCTATCTTACTCATTTTTGTACCTCTAATAATTATATTTATCGCCTGCCCTCCAAAGAATATGCAGTTAAATGAATCTTTATTCTATTACAACAATGCATATAGATGGAAGAGGACGGATGTATCCTCCGATTTTGTCCATCCTGTCTACAAACAACTATTGCTAAAGTCTCTTAGAAATCAGGAGAAAGGCATAAACATCTCCGAACTTGAGATAGAAGATATCTTTGTAGACAAAGAACGTGGAGTTGCTCTTATAAAAATACGCATTTCATATCTCATGTCCAACGAGACACTATTGCGGGAAGAGGTAATCTCACAATACTGGCTAAAAGATGATTCAAAATGGTTCTTTGTAGGGCAGACAGGTTCTGACAGACTCGGTATCCCAATACCGGAAGAGATAAAATCAAGGGTCTTTTCAGAGGCAAATGATGCAGGCACATCTGATAATTGATATAATAGTTCTAACAATTCTGTTCTTTAGATCTTACAAGGGGTATAATCGTGGCATAATAAATGAAATTGCCAGACTACTCGCAATAATATTTGGTGCAATAGGTTCGGTCTTTATCGCTGGATTCTTCTCGTCACTACTTGCCCCATTTATACTCAACCCCGCAATCCTCGGATTTGTATCGCTGGCTGCAGGTTTTCTCTTTATTGTAATAATAATAATGCTAGCAGGCTGGTTTGCCACCAAACTGATTGAGGCTATCTATCTCGGCTTACTAAACAAGATTCTCGGGCTGCTCTTTGGACTACTAAATGGCTCTATATTCTGCGGAATCATAATTTATTTGCTTTATAAATATGGAATTATAATTGATGAAATTAGATTATCTCATACTGGCAGACTACTTATCTCGATCTTAAACTTGAAATAATAATACATTATTCTGATTAATAGATTCAAATAATATACATCTCAAATAAAAACATATTTCCATATTTTTTGCCAGATAATTAGCAATAATATTTCAGCCAACATTAAAAATATATACCTATAAAAATTTCCATTAACCTTCTGACAATTTGCCTATAACCTTTCATGGTCTTGAGAAATCAAGAATATATTCAAAGGTCGTACTAAGTGTTATATAGTTGCTCGGATACCCAAAAATCCCTACCTTATTAACCAAATTTCTTTTATCCCAAATAATGATATTTCTTAATTCATATCCTATATTCCCCATTGCTTCAATAATATAAGAGTGTGTCGGATATCTGTGATTATCCTCCCATAAATCATTTACATTGATTACGCAGTGAGCCTTAGGCTTCAACAAGAGAAAGATTCCTTGGTATATATCTGTCAGAGCTTCAATATACTCTTTTATTCTCATCGTACCAAGGTCCCTTGGATTGTTAGAATATTGCTGAACCTTTTTATAATGCTTATTTTGCCTTATATCACTTCTTAAACTTTTATTGAGTCTTTTATGGTTCAACATATTAGCATAAGGTGGAGATGATACACAAAGTGCAATCGTTTCTTTTTCAAAATATTTAGGAATATTTATTGAATCATCACAAATTGCAATCTGTTTAGTCTCACTTTTAAATAGTGATAAATTATTCTCCCGACTTTGACAGTTAAATTTAAAATATGCCGTTATTTCAAGATGTTAGAACA
>JBBISZ010000223.1:0-4841 GCA_037441045.1 Deltaproteobacteria bacterium
TTACAAATGGTATCAGTTTTTTTATCATTCCATTAACCTGATAAAAATATCTTCAAGTGTTGGTTCTATTTTAACTACTTTTGAACTGTCAATTCCTGTATTTCTAATAAAATCTATTATTGTCAATTCTCTTCCTGTAATAACCCTCGTACCCCTTCCTGTAGAATATATATTTAGAATCCCGCTCTGTCCTTTGAGTCTCTGTTGAAATTGTGACAATATATCCGCATCACTTATTTCAAAGATATTGAAGTTGAAATCTCTTTTTATTTCTACTGGTCTGCCTTTAAGTATTATTTTGCCTTTATTAAATAGCAGTATATTGTCACAATATTCTGCTTCATTTAAAAAATGTGTGGATAGTATTACGGTTGTGTCATTCTCCTTCATAATGGTTCTGATAAATGAGAAAAACTCCATTCGTGAAATGGGGTCAATTCCACTGGTCGGCTCATCCAGAATGATGACCGCCGGTCTGTGAATGGTTGCAGATGCAATTCCTACTCTCTGTTTGATTCCGAGTGGTAGTTCTCCTGTTAGAATATTTTTATAGTTTTCAAGTTGTAGTCTTGATAATAGATTTTCAATTCTGTTTTTTAATTCATCTTTTTTTATGAAATACAGACTTCCAAAGAATTCCAGATTTTCATAAACCGTAAGATCTGGATACAGAGAGAAACTCTGCGAGAGATAACCTATTCTCATCCTTGTGAGTTCAGGATTATCAATTACATCAATGTTATTTAATAATATTTTGCCTGATGTTGGCTTGAGTATACCGCATAACATTTTTATTGTGGTGGTCTTCCCTGCCCCATTGGGTCCAAGAAATCCATTTATTGTCTGAGACTCTATCTCAAAAGAGATATTGTCTACTGCCACAAACTTTCCAAAATAACGACTCAGATTTTCTACAATAATGCCCTTCATTTATTTGCAATATTTGAGATAAAATACTCCTCAATACCAGCCCTTTTTATTCTATAAATAATTCCAGAACATGCTAATAAATCCTCTACTATCTTAAGATTTTGCCTTCTAACTAACATCAGTGTCTTATCTTCTGTCTCGTAAAAAAAGAGTAAATTATCTGGCTTAAAAGATAATTTTTTATCAACTGTAATGCTGATAATCTCATCTTTCTTAAACAGTTCATCTACATAAAGATCTCCTGCAATATTTCCAGTATTTAGCATAATTACTCTATCTGAAAGTTCAGCCTCGTCCATATAAGAGGTGCTGAAAATAACTGTAAGTCCTTCCTTTTTTTTCTCTGAAATAATATTCATCATCTCTCTTCTGGAGAGTGGATCAACCCCTGTTGTAGGTTCATCAAGTAAAATTATCTGAGGAGATCGTATCAGCGCAGTTGCAACAGATAGTTTCTGTTTCATCCCTCCAGATAAGTCCTTTGCCAGCCTATCCTTAAATTCATACAAACCTACATTTTTTAAGATATCTGTAATCTTTTGCTTTTTATTAGTTATTTCAAAAAGTGATGCAAAGTAATCAATATTCTCATAGACAGTTAGATTTCTATAGAGAGTAAAATTTTGAGATAGATAGCCGAGTATTAATCTTATTTTTTTAAAATCGTCGGGGAGTTTCATGTCACATATCGAGATGCTACCTTCATCAAAAGGTATAATTCCGCAGAGCGATTTTATAAGTGTGCTCTTACCTGCCCCATCAGGTCCTATTATGGCAATCATCTCCCCTTTCTCAACTGAGAAAGAAATATTATTGAGGGCAACAGTCTCTTTTTCATCTGATCTGTAGACTTTTTTTAGATTTTTTACTTCTATCATCATCTTAAAGTAGGAAAGAGGGCGTCAGCGGGCAGTCCTGGCTTAAGCAGACCATCTGAATTCTCAATAATAAGTTTCACCATGAATACCAGTTTGACTCTTTCATCTTTCGTATAAACATTTCTGGGAGTAAATTCGGCGACATCAGAGATGTATGATACCCTTGCGGGAAATTCTCTATCAATCCCATCCACTCTAATCCGTGCCTGATCATTGATTTTGACTTTGAATACCTCCTTTTCTTTTAGATATACCTTTAAGAAGATTCTGGAGTTATCGGTAATAAGATAGACTGTGCTGCCAGCATTTATAATTTCTCCTGTATTGAATATCCTGCTAGTTACAACACCGTCAACGGGGGAAAACACATCACATTCAGAAATCCTCTCTTTTAATATTTCAATTGCAACTTTTGTTGATTCTATCTTAAGCCTCGCCGATTCAATCTCCTCTTCTCTTGAGATATTGCTTACCTTTTTTAAATTTTCATTTGTAGCCTCAAGCTGTTTTTCTATAACCTTAACTCTAAGTTCGGAGTCCTCAAGGGCTTTTTTACTTATGGCATTGGCGGCATATAAATTTCTTGCCCTTTCAAAATCGTTCTTTGCAATTTCAAGGTTGGTCTTCAATATTTCTGCAGAGTATCTTATCTGCTCAATATCTTCCTTCCTTGCACCTTTTTTAATAAGTTTGTATTGTGTCTCGGAGATCTGTAGATTTATCTCGGATTGCCTTAGTTGAAGTTCCAGATCCTTGCAGTCTATCCTGAATAACAGATCCCCCTTTTTTACTCTCTGACCCTCTTCATAATATATTTCGGTAATTCTGCCGGGGATTTTTGAACTGATTTTTATCTGAGTTGAATCAAGTATGCCATGCGCCTCAATCTGAGGATTTTCCTGTTTTGTACAGGATAGAATAAAGCCTGCCAATATAAGAAACAATAAAATTTTTGTTTCTCTCATTTTAATTCCACCTCTTTTAATATGGCTTCTTTATTTTTTAATATCCCAATTAAAACAATATTTAGTAAGTTACTTAAAACTTCCTTAATAGTTGTGTTTCGTGAAATGATATAATCAGGAGTTATGATACTATTTGCAACATTTATCATCAGGTCGATGACAAAATCTACCTTTATATCCTTCCTTAACAACCCCTTTTTCTGCGCCTCAATGAAGATACCCTTATATCTCTGAATCATAAACTCTCTGAAATCCAGAAACTGTTTATATGAACCTGGAAAGTAGATCTTTAGATCATTTAGAATCAAGGGGGAGACAGTGGAGAGATAAGAATAAATTGTATTTATGATTTTGGAAATTTTTTGAAGAGGTTCAAGCGTGCTATCGTTGAATATGGGTATTGCCTTATCCGTAAGTCCCAAAAAGATAGAAAAGACAGTTTCAATAAATAGATCTCTCTTCGTCGGGAATAATCTGTATATGGTCTTTTTGGATATATGGAGCCGCCTGCTTATTTCGTCTAAACTTACAGCAGAAAAACCTCGTTTTGAGAACTCCTGAATAGAAAAATTTAGTATCTTCTCTCTTAATTCATCTGTATAATTTTTGCCTTTAATACTTTCTGTACTTTGAGGAAACTTATCGCGTTTCATGAGTTTCCATTATGCTTTTGGATTACCGATATGTCAACTAAAAAGTCTTATTTACCCACAATTTTAAGGCATTTGAGTTAATAAAATTTTTCTATAATTTTGATAACAGATCCTGCATAGGTGCCAGGCACTTGTTACTTACCTTTATTGAAATATAATTTCTATGTTTTTTTGTAGTAATAAATGCGCCCTGATTTGTATTTGGTAATGACTCCTTCTTTTTCAAGCTCCTTTAATGCTTTTTTTAACATATTATCGGGGATATTATTAAATCTGGATCTTATTTGCTCAAGATTTTCACCTTCCGGGGGATTATCTCTGAGCGATTTTATCACATTAAAATACTCAGGGGTAATAAATTGAGCAGCATTCTCATTATATTTTTCTATCAATTCTTTTACAGGGGTAAGTGGCTGATCGTTTTCAAGAGCCTGCACTGCCTCAAAATATCTATGAACCCACAGATTTGCGATTTTCCGATTGCCTGCAAATACTATTTGAAATTTTGGGTGAATTGCAAAAATGTTTGCAAATAGCCTTGAGCAATAATTTGGGCTAATAAAATTATTCTTCTCAGGATTTAAAAAGTCTTTATATTCAGCCTCTATAACAATGGCTGAATGCTTATATGCGAGTAACTCAGAAATATTTTGATTGAGAATGTGAAATTTACATAAATCTGTAAGCATGTTTTCATATGTTTTTCTCTCTATTATAGCAAGGATATTGCCATTATTCATAAGGGCATAGTCTCCACATGGCAGAGGGGCTCTCTTCATAATGCACATGGGAAATTTCCATGGATATCTTTCTCTATAATCTACAAGTATTTCCATCTGCTGAGAATTATAGTTTGCTATTCGTACTTTTGGAGCAACCTCTCTTATTAGCTTTTGAGTTCTCCAGAATATAACTTCATATTCACCCTCTTTTGTCTTGTAAGGTTTTTTTAGAAAAATAAAGTCGCATCTTTTATTTATAGCTCTATCCAGAACAAGAATAAGTTTCTTGCCATAATTATTCATAGATATGATTGGAACTCTCTCTATCTCCTCAAGAGGGGGCTTAAATGTCCTACCTTCCTCTCTCATACAGAAGATATTCCCCTTCTGGCCGGGCCATCTATCCTGTACCCTTATAGCAAGTAAAATTTCTTCTCCCCTTCTAATTGTAAGTCTGTATGGAAATTTTGGGTCGTCAACCCTTTCTAAAACATAAAATGGTTTCTCCATAAGTCATAACCTATATTAAAAAAATAGAAATTCAAATTTAAAAATAATGTTCATCTCCCATTTAATTGTGAAAATTAAAGGTATCTTTGATGATCAAAGAGAAATATTCTAAATTACAAAAGCCGTACGCCTTTCGCCTTATCACCTTGATTTTATTATTTATTCCTTTTATCCGACCTGAAT
>JBBISZ010000224.1:0-4784 GCA_037441045.1 Deltaproteobacteria bacterium
TTTAGATTATTTCTTTACTCAATAATCTTTTTGCTGATTCCAATGCTATTAATAAAAGATTCTGAACCACACTGGTCTGCACCTGCATATATATTTGCAGCAGTATTTGCAGGAAAGGAGTTAATAGAAAATCGCAAAAAGTTATATTTTGCAATTATAACCAATCTTGTTATCTTCGGGTTATTCCTTTTCCATCTCTTCAGTCCATTCTTTACAGAGACAATTCTTGCAAATCAAAATCCAAAGTATGATATTACAAATGAGCTTTTTGGATGGGATATTGTAAATGATAATATAGATTATATAGTTGCCTCTTCTTCCATCGAAAAAGATAAAGTCCTGCTTGCCTCAAACCACTATGTTTGCCACAGAGGGTCAATACAGAGTAATCTGCAGAGGAAAAAGGTGTAATCAGTTTTCCATTGATGATATAAAAGATGAAAGCAAGTATAAGTTGATTATTTTTATTACAGACAATAGATTTACTGAAATACCCACATATTATAAGGATAGAGCAATTGAACAGAAACTGAAGATAAAGAGAGGGACAAAGACTATAAGAGAATTTCACATCTATATCAAAAGAGTCTTTTAATTTTCTTTACTTTTGACATTTATGTAATATAGATGCATTCTCTTGCTTTGAGGACTTATACAGTCTTATGAATCTTGCTCTTTCAAAAATGAATAAACTCATCGTCGCCTTGATGATTAACTTTATTTTTGCTCTGCTGCTCTCTTTGCCCACACAACTCTCCTCTCAGGAAATGAACCACTCAAAAGAGACTTCTTTTACTGCCTATTTATCAAAGAGATTACAGCAGAAGAGATTTGATGATGCTTTGTATAAAAAGATATGGAACTACCTTTCAAATCCTGCCAAAGGGTATCAATATGCTGGGATCAAAGTTGAGGAGCTATCCGAATAATGAGGGATTATATTGATGAATATTATGCGGGCGTTGTCACTGAATCAGTTCTGGAATCAGCAAAAATAGATACTGTTGAGATTGGTAATTTTGAGGATAAATCTGAAAATATCAAAAATTATATTCAACACATAGAAAGTCTGTCTAAGCGCTTTGGACTAAATGTAACAAATATTCAGAATAAATTTCTTATAGTCTCAACAGAAGGGAATCCTCCACCTGTAGGGATGGTAGGCAAAATAAAGATATCTTCCAATTTTATTCATTATATAAAACCATATATTAAAGATAATTTTATTTTTGCAAATGAAATAAACAGTTCAAAGACCGCAATTGAGCTTGCGATTATCTCAATGGGAATTATAAAAAACTCCAATCTTAAATCAGTCAACAAGATAGTTCTCTATATTGATCTTTCGCTTATGAAGACAACTAATAATGTAGACATCCTCTACAACTCGTTTGAACTTGCTCCCATAAATCTGATACTTGATTCATATCTACCTCTCATAAATGCTGAATATGGTTATGCAAGGGTCCAGCTGATACAATCTGCAGAGAACCTATCAGCAGAAAATGTTATCAAGAAGGTAGCCTACAACGGTTCGGAATACGGAATACCCGATAATGCAATACTTTATCTAAATAAAGAAAAGGTGGATAAAACCATTATAGAGAAGAAGGTCTCGGATTTTTCTACAAAACACAAAAATATAAATATTAAACTCTCAGAGGATGATGCCCAAATTATTATAAGTTTTTCAACTGAGAATCAGCCCAAAAAAATTGCCCAGAACGCATTAGATTATATGGTGCTATTTCTCTCCGAAAACAGAGAATTATACGATAATATGATCAAGCTGTTTGAATTTCTGAGAAGATATATTACACTCAACCATTCTGGCAAGAGTTTCGGCATAAATAAGAGTCATCCTGTCTTAAAAAACAGTGAGGTTGTACTCAAAGGCATAAAATTTGAAAAAGATGAATGTCTGGCAGATATATATATAAGATTTCCATTTGGTATAGAATCTTCTCAACTTGTGGAAAGGATTCAGCATCATATTGATATCTTCAACAAAAAAGAGGGATCCAACATTGAAATATATATAAGTGCCTACAATCCAATTATAATGGATACAAACTCCCAACTGGCTAAAATCTTAAAAAAGGCATATTATGAGGTTACTTCAAAATTCACAAAACCAGTTGTGGCTGACGGATTATATACCAAACTATTTCCAAATCCTATGGGGTTTGGACCGCGTTTTATTGATCAGGATGTTCTGGATGTGAGAAGTGAAGATAGTATTTCTATTAAGAATCTATTGCAAATCTTGAAGATTTACACAACAGCATTATTATATTTGATTGAGAGGCAAAATTATGAGTAATATAACAATTGTTGGCGGGAGATTGAGATATAAAGGGAGACCATTAAGAGAGGATGTTTTTGTAAGTCTTTTGAGTGGATTTTTGCCAAAAGTTATTAAGAGAAAGTACTGCAGAGCAAAAGGTACGGACTGCCGTATATGTGCATTAAATAATAGATGTATCTATACCTACATTTTTGAACCTCTGCTGGATGGTGAGAAATCACTGGTAGTAACACTTCCAGACATAAAAATACCATTTGCCTTCAGATGGCATTTCGAAGAAAGCGGAATAGATTTTTCTCTCTCACTATTTGGACAGGCCTCAAACTATGCGTACGAGATTCTGGATATACTCTCTGATATCGGAGAGATGGGGCTCGGGAGAGAACTTTTTAGATTTGATTTAGTTGAGTTGTATGCACGCGGACTCTCATTTGAAAATATCTCTGAAATTGAAAACAACAAAAAGGGATTTAACAGCCTGCCCAATTTTAGTATTGAAGATATAAAGGAGATGGCAGATAATCTGCCAAACTTAAATATGAGGATTGAAATACTATCTGATCTGGATCTGGATAGGAGTGGAAAATCTATTAAAAAGAATGAACTCTTTACCACACTTTATAAAAGGATAAGAGATAGACTGAAGGCACTCTATGTCATCTATCTGGATAAAGACCTTCCTGTTGAGATGAAGGGGCTCAAATCGAGGAGTGAAGATATAATCAACACAGTTTACACCGAAAATATCTTAGAGTTTAAGGGCTATATTTCTGCCTTTAGATTTCAGTTTCTATTAGGCTCATATCTAAATATTGGCAGAAGATGTGCATTTGGAAAAGGTGTCTTCAGAGTCTCATAATTTTTTCTTGCAATTGGCATTTTGATAGAATATTGGTGATATTATTAAGGAGGAATAATGGCTATCTTTAGTTTTGATAATAATGTCCCCTCAATCGGGAAGGGATGTTATATTGCTGAATCAGCAAATATAATAGGGAACGTCATTCTTGCGGATGGCTGTTATGTAGGACCAAACGCAGTAATTAGAGGTGACTACGGTAGAATTGAAATCGGGAAAGAGACTGCCATTGAAGAGGGAGTAATTATTCATGCAAGACCTGACGAGAAGACCATTATAGGTAGTAGGGTAACCATAGGACACGGTGCGATTATTCATAACTGTACAATAGAAGATTCGGCTGTTATAGGAATGGGTGCAATAGTTAGCGATTATGCAAAAGTAAATGTATGGGGAGTCGTTGCAGAAGGCGCCGTAGTAAAAAATAAATCAATAATAGAAAGTGAGAAAATTTATGCTGGAGTCCCTGCAAAAGAAGTAGGACAGATATCAGAAAAGTATAAAGATCAGTGGAACAGATTCAAAGATATCTATGTAGAACTTGCAAAAACATACAAAACAAGATTGAAAAAAATCAGTCAGGAGGTTTTATGAAAAACTATGCAGACTATGTAAGAAATATCGCCGACTTCCCCAAAAAAGGCATATTATTCAGAGACATTACTCCTATGCTTTTGAATAGCAAAGTCTTTTCGAGTGTAGTAAATGAATTTGCAAAGCGATTAAAAAAACTGAATATTGATAAAATTGTAGCTATTGAATCAAGGGGATTTATTTTTGGTGGAGCCATAGCCAACAAGCTTGGTATAGGACTTGCCATAGTGAGAAAACCAGGGAAACTCCCGTTTGAAACCATTAAGGAAACATACGATCTGGAATACGGGACAGACTCCCTTGAAATGCATAAAGATGCCATAAAAAAGGGTGAGCGAGTGGTAATCTTTGATGACGTCCTTGCCACAGGTGGGACTGCAAAAGCGACAGGCAGACTCGTTAAAAGACTCGGCGGAAAAGTAGTTGAATATGATTTTTTGATAGAACTACTACCATTAAAAGGTGAAAAAAAACTTAAGGGTGAAAAAATATTTTCACTGATAAAGTTTTAAGTTACAACTTATCTATTTACTATTATTGTACAATTTATGCCACATTTCCAAATAAAATTTTCAAATAAATTGATTACCATTTATATTATCCTTCATAAGCGATTAATGTAATCTAATATAAGGAATAGAATTGGGATTAGCATAAGACAAAGTATATCCTCCAAAACCAATAAAATGCACTCATAAGTGCCAGTTACTTCTGTTCCCCTAATAAATCTCTAACACATTGATATAATTAGCAAAATTAATATCTTTCGTTCAGATTTCCACCCATTAGTGCCAGTTACTTTTCAAGTCCAAACAACAGGTGCCAGGTACATTTACACATTTACATATAGATTTTACATGCTATCCATATCCCTGAATAAACTTATTCTCCAACAAATCAACTAATCTATCACTTTTTTACTACAAAAAAGTGCCAGGTACCTATAAGTGCCAGGTACTTTATTCCACCTCTTCACATCTAACCTATTGATATGTTTAACAAAATTTAAAAACTCCAATTATT
>JBBISZ010000225.1:0-4750 GCA_037441045.1 Deltaproteobacteria bacterium
TTGATAAGATAGATGAGGCGACACTTGATAAGATTGAAGAAGATGTAAATAGTCTTATTGTTGCAAATCTCGGTACAGATATAAAGATTAAGAATATCAAGGAGGCGCAACAGGAAGGTGCAATGGCTCTCTTCGGTGAAAGGTATGGGGAGCAGGTAAGGGTGGTCAGAATGGGTGATTCGGTTGAACTCTGCGGTGGTACACATGTAAATTCAACAGGAGAGATAGGGCTTTTTTATATTCTGCGAGAATCGGCTGTGGCATCGGGAGTTAGAAGGATTGAGGCGGTCTGCGGAATAAATGCACTTAGACAGGCTCATTCAAACAGGAAAATTGTTCGTGAACTTGAGAAATTTTTCTCGACCAACGAGGAGCATCTGGTTCAATCTGTGATACTGCAAAAGGAGAGGATAAGTCAGCTTGAGAAGAAGATAGAATTAATGGAGGAGAAACTATTTTCATTCTCAATTGATGAACTCTTAAAGAGTATCACATCGTTGAATGGGCAGGATATACTGGTTGTGGATGTCGGGGCAAAGGATGTGGCAGATCTGCGAAGGAGAATGGATATTATTCGAGATAGATCTCCAAAGTCGGTGCTTTTTTTATATTCAAAAATCAAGGATAAAATATCACTCGTAATGTCTGTTCCGAAGGAAAGTACTGATAAGATAGATGCATCTCAGATTGTCAAAGAGGTTTCAAAACAGCTTGGTGGTACAGGTGGAGGAAGAAAGGATATGGCTCAGGGTGGAGGTAGTGATTTCTCAAAGATAGACAATCTCAAAGAAATAGTGATAAATGTCCTGAAAGAAAAAGGTAGACTCTGATAACTTTTTCATAAATCCAATTATTTTCATTTGTAATACTGACTATAAGAAAAGATTATGCTATAGTTTTTAATAAGATTATGAGAAATATCTTAAAAATATTTTTTCTAAGCATCATTGCTGGTTGTTATTCTACGGAGGTTATTACTGTCTCCTCACCGGATATTTCGAATGAGGGCGAGGAATGCCTGAATTATCCTGTTGCATATATCTCTGGAGATAAAGAGGTAATTCCCGGGGAGAGCGTTCAGTTGTGGCTTTCATTGCATCCGATGGTATGTAAAGACAATATTGTCAGCTTTGAATGGTCTCAACTCTCAGGTCCATCTATACGTCTGACAAATAATGGATCAGATAACACAAGTTTTATAGCCACACCTGAGTATGGAGATATTGTTTTGAAGGTTACCATAAAAGGTAAATCCAACAGTTATACAGATACTGTCAAAATTAAGGTTGTTGACAAAGTGCAAAATATTGCGCCATTTGCTGATGCGGATGGTGATTTGAGGATGCCTGTTGGATATTCTTATAGGGCCACCGCCAACTATAGTATAGGGACAAATAGGGCAAATATGAAATATCTCTGGATAACAGTGCCGGAGCCTGATCCTCTTGTAGACATATCTTCAAGTGAATCTGATGAGACCTATATTTCCGTCCTTGATACAGTTTCTGTTCCGCATATAGTCCTTCTGGAGGCAATAGAGAATGAGTTACGATCCACTCGCGATATAAAACTTATATATTCGAATGATCAGACAGGTTCTTTGATATTACCTCCAAGATTTGAAGCGGAAATACCTGAGCAGAAGGCGACCCCGGGTTCACCTGTTGAACTCAGAATAAAGAACATAGACAAATATAAAAACAGGGAGATATTCTGGTTTCAACTTTCGGGTGAAAGGGTCAAATACAATAGTAATGATAAGAGTTTGAGCTTTACCGCACCAAATTTTGCCAGTGATCTTGTATTTTCTGCACATGTAAAGATAGATGGATTATTTTCACCACCTGTTTTTTTTAAGGTAAGTGTGGAAAACTCAGATGGTGTTTTTAACCCTGTTGCCGATGCCGGTCCAGATCAGAAGGTAAAGATACTTTCAGAGGTCAAACTGAATGGCTCAAAGAGTTATGTAAGTTATCCTCGAAAAATATATTATAAATGGAAGCAGGTATATGGGAATACTGTAAATATAAAAGATTCTGACACCGCTTTCCCAACTTTTACAGCGCCCAGAATGATTGGTAAGATTGTGATAATGCTGACTGTAAGTGACGGATATATGGATTCACGTGCAGATTCAGTAGTCATCGATGTCTCAAATAATTAGTTAAAAATAAAAAGGGTCGAATGGAGGGACTCATTCGACCCAATTGTTGGACCCGGGAAGGTCCGGAGGGCAATCTAATCTATCCAGTTAAAATATTTCTTCTTCACTGATGGCAATGCTGATATTCCAGCCCTTGAGATAAGGTAAGCGGCTATCTTTCTACGAGAATAGTCATCCATGTCTGTAAATTTTATCCCCATACCTCTTATCTTCAAAGGTGATACCATGGAATTATTTGTAGCCCATATTACCTCTCCCTGAATATCCAGAGGCATTTCTGAGTTTGGAAGAATCAGTCTGATTCTGACCTTTGTGCCGGGCTTATCAGGTGTTTTACAGTCGATATATATGCCTCTTATGGAGAGATTTATAAATCTTGTGGTAAATGTCTGATTGTTTGAAATGTATATACAGTCAACAGGTGCGTCATATCTCGGGAATGTTCTTCTGCCAGTTGAAGGGACATAATTGCTCCTTCTGTTATGCCTTCTGTCTACCAAGTTGAGTTTCATATTGCACCTCCGGATGATGATTAATATTTAACATAGTCTGAGAGTTCGTCAAATTTTCTGCAGATTTTTCAGATTTTGACGCAATGCGTAAAATTGAGTTGACATTCAATCAATACTAAATAAAATATGCCAGATATAGGGAGGGTTTTGATGAGTATAGAGAAGATTATAAAACGTTATTCCAACAGAAAACTCTATGATACAATAGAGAGTAGATATGTTACATTGAATGATATATCCGATATGATAAGAAATGGCATAGATGTAAAGATAGTGGATAATCAGACCAATAAAGATATTACTTCTGCGGTTCTTGCACATGTCCTTCTAAATGAAGAGAAGTCCCGTTCAAGTATATCGATCAATATCTTGAAAGAGCTTATTCAGAGTGGGCAGGAGACAATCGCAAATTACTACAGGAAGAAGGTTCTGTCCCAGTTCAAATCAAATAAGAGTTCAAATAAGAATATGGAGGGTGACTCTGACGGCTCAGTGGAGGTTATCTCCTTCTTAAAGGCTTCTCTAAATGATTTTGAAAAGCAGTTTCAACTCAGTATCAATGATTTTTTGAATAGTTTTCCGGCGGTCAAAAAGATAAGAGACGAGATGGACAGGACAAATGAAAGATTGTTGAGACTTGAGGACAGGGTTGACAGACTTATAGAAAGACTGGAGAAGAAAAATCAAAATGGAGATAACTGACTTTTCTGAATCTTTTGAAACAGAAAGACAGAGGAGAGAGGGGAAGACAGCCCTCGTCCTTGCGGGAGGAGGATTTACCGGCGGTGTTTTTGAGATAGGTGCAGCGAGGGCTCTTGATGACATCTTCGAAAATTTTTCTATAAATGATTTTGATATGTATATTGGTGTGAGTGCGGGTGCCTTTGTCGCCTCCTGTCTGGCAAATGGTATTACTGCAGAGGAGATGTTCAAATCACTGATAGAGACATCCACCGAGATACCTGTCTTAAAAAGAGAATACATCTTTTATCCAAATATAAAAGAGTTTAAGAGACGCATCAGAAAGTTTCCTTTTACTCTGGCATATGCGTGGCTCAACTATCTGCGCTCAAAGGAGGATATGAGTCTTACAGATATGCTGTTCTCTCTTACAGAGTTATTCCCGAGTGGCATATTTAGCACACAGAAGATAGAAGAATATCTAAAGTGCATTTTTGGATTAAAGAATTATACAAATAATTTCGGGCAATTGAAAAAGGAGCTTTATATCCCCGCTGTAGACCTGAATACCGGACAGACAGTCGTCTTCGGTGAAGATGGATACAGAGATATGCCGATTTCTCGAGCAGTTAGTGCCTCAATCTCGCTGCCAGGCCTTTATAGCCCTACGGTGATTGATAATGTAGAATATGTAGATGGCGGAATAGATAAGAATCTTTATATCGATCTTGCTGTCAAACATGGGGCAAAGCTTGTTGTGTGTATAAACCCTGTGATTCCGATATATAACAACCCCGAGCAGATGGCGATAAGGCTTATTACAGGTAGATCTGCCTATCTGAGTGATAAGGGTCTCGTGGACATACTCTCTCAGACTCTCAGAATTATTATACAGAAGAGGATAGATGATATATATGAAAATATTTCTCAGAAGTACCCCGATGTGGATATCATTATTATTCAACCCGAGAGAGGAGATGCTACATTATTTTCTTACAATGTAATGAGATACTCTACAAAGATTATTCTTGCCAGATATGGGTTTCTTCATACCATAAAACAGATAGAAAATGATTTTGAAGGTCTCAAAAACAGATTTGCTGCTCACAATATCAGAATAAACACAAAACTCTTAGATCAGGAATATAATACTATGAAGCGCTCCAGATTCAATCTCAACTCTGTTGTCAATATTCTCTCATCTGTCCCTTTTCTCAGAAGACTCAAGAGAAATGAAAGTTCTGCAAACATGGCATAAAATGTTCAAATAAAATGCCATGTACACTGTGACTATGGACTGTCGACTGTGGACTGTGGACTACAGACTATGTAAAAATATTGCTTGAAGACTATTTTAAGATACGCATAATTATAATTGAAAACCTAAATATCG
>JBBISZ010000226.1:0-4749 GCA_037441045.1 Deltaproteobacteria bacterium
TATATATACAAACGGAGAAATGCTTCCTGCCCACGGTTATCCTGAATTACGAAAATTTCCTTATCTTGTTGGTCACTATGGAACTGCATGGCATAATTAACGAGAGGAGTTCAAGGAATTCAAAGGGGCGATTCTTTTTACTACAAACTGCCTTGTGAAACCCGATAAATCATACTTTGATAATGTTTTTACAACAGGAGTGGTGGGCTATCCTGGACTTACACATATTCCTGATAGAAGAAATGGAAAGAAAAAGAATTTTAATCCTGTAATAGAAAAGGCTTTGAGCCTCGGTGGTCTATCTGCAAAAGAAGGTGGATATATAATGATAGGCTTTGGCAGGGATTCTCTAATTGGTTCGGCAGATAAGATTGTTGATGCAATAAAGGCTGGCAGGATAAAGAGGTTTGTTGTTATGGCAGGCTGTGATGGAAGGCAGAAAAGTAGAGAATACTATACGAATTTTGCAAAGGCATTACCTGCGGATTCTGTTATACTCACTGCCGGATGTGCCAAGTTCAGGTATAATATGCTCAATCTCGGCGATATTGATGGAATACCGAGAGTGCTGGATGCAGGACAATGCAATGATTCATACTCTCTCGTTACTACGGCACTAAAACTAAAACAGGTTTTCGGACTTGATGATATTAATAAGCTTCCTATCTCCTACAATATAGCATGGTATGAACAGAAGGCATTGATTGTTCTGTTATCTTTGCTCTATCTCGGGGTTAAAAACATCAGACTCTGTCCAACATTGCCAGCCTTTCTCAGTAAGAATGTAGCAGGTCTGCTTGTTGAGAAGTTTGGTATAAAGGGCATAAATAGTGTGAATGAGGATTTAAGGGAGTTGATTGTTTAATCTATTTTGATTTTTTGAACTGATTTTGCCGCGAAGATAAGACATTTGTCATTATTTTGATTTTTAGACCTTTAGTAAATTTTTATTAGTTAACTACATGTAATGTTTCTGTTGGGATAGGTTGAGTATTTTTTCAATTTGTTTTATGTGTATATGTGTTGGGTTAGTTTTATTAAAATTCAATTGTTTATAATCTTTGATACAATGAATTAAGGTGTTTCATTGTGCAAAACTACTTCAGAAAAATATGCCATAAATATTTTTTTGCAAAAAAATTAAATTGCTGTATAAATCCTTGTATTTAAGGGAGCATATAGTATGAATGGATTGTCGTTTACCGTTAGAACAAAGGGCAGGGAAGAGTTGGTAAATATTACTTCAGAGATAAGAAAGGCAATTGAAAATTCTGGAATAGTGAGCGGGATATGTGTTGTCTATGTTCCACATACTACCGCAGCGATTACAATAAACGAGGCAGCCGACCCTGATGTGGTGAGAGATATTATCTCACGATTGAGGGCTATTATCCCTATAAGAGGTGATTATGCCCATTCGGAGGGGAATAGCGATGCACATATCAAATCTGCACTTATTGGAAACAGCAGAATATTGATTGTAGACAACAGAAAGCCTCTTTTAGGTAGATGGGAAGGTGTATTCCTCTGCGAATTTGATGGACCGAGAACAAGAAGTGTGTTTGTGAAGGTATTATAATTAGCACTTTACATAAGCAAAACATACTGGTATTCTAATTAGCCATTTTTCAGGGAAATACAACCTTGAAACTTTTGGTTAGAAATTTTATAATCTTGATTGTGAATGCCTGAAATGAGAAATTGGAAATTAAAGAAATCTATTGAGTGTTTGTATTTTGTTACACTAATAATTACAATCGTGATTTTTTTGTATGGTTGTCCTTCACATGTGCGTCATCAACATATTGATATGACGGAGCATCCAATCTTTATTCAACCTGGTGAAGGTCCTCTCACTGTATATGATGATGAGGAACTTAATAAAGTAGGAACTCAGTATTTTTCAAAAAAGGATTATAAAAATGCAGTGGACTGTTTTAAGAAGATTGTAGAAAATTATCCAAAATCTGCACACTATAAAAACGCAGTCTATAATCTTGCCCTTTCTTATGAGATGCTTGAGAGATGTGATGAGGCGTCAAAATATTATAAGATATATTCAGAGATTGTAGATGTTACAAATGATATAGACTATAAATACAGACTCGGGTATGTGGCAATATGTCTCAAGAACTATGAGGAGGCAGAAAGGATATTCTCTGATATTTTGAAGATGTCCACACTTTCTGATATGGATATTATTGAGGCAAAGACGAATCTCGGGGTGGCAAAGTTCAACAAAAGAGATTTTGCAGAGGCATCTGAGCTTTTCAATCAGGTGATTATAGATTATACAAAGATATCCAAAGAAAAATATGTTGAGAACAATTATTTTGTGGCACAGTCAATATTCTACCTTGGAGAGATTGATGCGACAAAGATGAAGGAGGTTGTTCTGGAATTTCCTCAGGAAAGACTGGAGCAACTGCTTGAGCAGAAGGCTAAACTTTTGCTCTCTGCTCAGGGCTATTATCTCAGAGTTATAAAAACTGGAAATATTTTATGGGCTACTGCGGCGGGATTCAAGACAGGAGAACTCTATGAGGTATTTTATGACCATCTAATAAATGCCCCAATACCTGAGGAATTGACGGATGAACAGAAGGAGATTTATAAAGAGGAGCTCAAAAAGAAGATTTCAGTTTTAATAACCAAGGCGGTAAGAGTTTATGAGGCGACGATTGATGTTGGGAAGAGGACAGGATTGGACTCCAGATGGATAGAGTATGCAAAAGAGCATATGGATAAATTGAAAAACATTTTTATTGAGGAACACCTCAACTGAAAAGTCTATGATTATTAAAGTTGCGGGATTTAATATTGACATTGAGAGTATAATAGAGAATCAGACAGGGACCCAGACCCCTGAGACTATTGCAGCGAGTTATGCAAAGATATCGAGAGATCCAAGGCAGATTGGCGATATCAGGAAGGATGCAAGAGAGGATGTAAAGAGCGCAAGGGAGCTCAATAAGCGTGTGGTCTTTGATATGGGGCATTCATCTATTGCAGAACATGGCATCTTTAATATAGATATTATCGGGATCTCACGTCTTGCTTCAGAATATGTTGAGCATTTCAGACTGGCATCCTATACGGAGAAGTCACAACGGTATATAAAACTCAATGAGGACTTTCTTGTGCCTGAAGAATTTAACAGTGAGACGAGGGAATTGTTTGTCCATTTTGTAAAAGACTCATTTTCGTTGTACGAAAAGATCTACAATAAAATTCTACCTGAGATTGAGAGTGAAAAGCGATATAAAGATGAGATCTTAAAAAAGAGGGATATAGAAGGGCTTGCTATGGAGGATGCAAGATATGTACTCCCTCTATGCGTTACCACACAGATTGGTCTTACTGCAAATGCACGAAATATTGAATATATGATAAAGATACTCTCATCTTCTCCGTTATCCGAAGTAAAGGAGATATCAAAAAGGATATTTGAAGAGACAATCAAATATGCACCATCCCTGATCAGGTATACTGAACCAGATGAATATTTTTCAAAGTACTGGTTTTGTGGATTTGGTGCAGGAGCCAATTTTAATAAGAGTGAGAATTATCTCCCGGAAAATGATGGTGTAAATCTTCTATCTACAAATGGCAATCTTGAAAATATATTGTCCCTTATGGTATATCAGAATAGTAAAAATAATTTTGCGGATATTGAGAGAGAAATAAAAGATAAAAGTGAGGCAGAAAAGACTCAAATGTTGTTTGAACTCTACAGAATTCTAAATAAGCATAATCAACTCCCGAGATTTTTTGAATCGATAGAACTTGAATATGAACTGATAATGAGTGCGAGCTGCTATGCACAGTTTAAGAGACACAGAATGATGACTCAGATTGTACAGGATTATGATATGTCTCTTGGTTTTGAAATGCCGCCACTTTTGAGAAAATCAGGTTTTGAAAAAGAAGTATTTGAGCATTACAAGAGGGCTTATGAGCTTTATAGGAAAATCCGCGATAAATATTTCTATTTGTCAAATTATGTTATTCTCAATGGTAATAGGCGAAGGGTATATGCAAAATTGAATGCAAGGGAACTCTATCATATATCGCGCTTGAGAATGGATCATCATGCACAGTGGGAGATATTGAGGCTCGCAAACAGGATGGTAGAGGAGGCAAAGAAGAGAATTCCATATGTGTTTGATCTTTGCTCGGGAAAGGACGAGTTTGAAGAGGTAAAAAGGAGGGTTATAAGATGAAGATTGTAACCGTATCTGTTGCCAATATGGTATGTGAACATTGCGAACGAAAGATAAAGAATGCACTTGAAAACGCCAATAAATTCAGGAATATCACGGTTGATTATAAAAATAAGATAGTTGTATTTTATGCAGATAAGAATGAGGATATTCAACTCGGGCTGGACAGAATTGAAGAGATTGGATACCTGCCTACAGTAAATAAGATTACGGACTTATAAGCTTCCCGAGCACTGTATTTGAACAGGTATAAGGTGTATACACATAATACTGACAGGTACCGCTGCAATTATAGTATCCATAGCAGGATCCATATTCATCATAAACACAACACAAAGTCTGGCAGGTTGAATTATTAGTCAGTGCTCCACCATTTGCGCATCCATGGCTTTGTTTATATATTAATGTCCCCGTTGAACTCTTGATATTTCCATTTACATAGAAATCTGTTGCGTTTACTGTGAGTTTACCATTTGCATCATTTATCAATCTTACATTGTAGTCCTGTGAAGAGCCTGTACCATAA
>JBBISZ010000227.1:0-4729 GCA_037441045.1 Deltaproteobacteria bacterium
TTATGGCTATGCAATTTCTCTTGATGTTAAGGAAATACAAGTAAGCATCTTAGATATGGATAGAAGTGAACTCTCAAGAGATTTTATAGATTCAATTGTAAGCAGTGGATATTTCAGGATTTTTTCAAGCAGAGATTCAGTCTTTAGAGTTGATGAAGATATAAAATCAAATAATGCCAGTCTTGGAATAATCATCTACCCCGATTTTCAGAGGAGAATTATGAGGGGAGATAGCAGTTCCATACAGATTATCTTAAACGGCTCAAACGCCCAATCCTCTCAATATTCACTTAACTATCTGATGATGGCACTCAAGAGATATGGTTCAGAGATTCTTGCAAAGAAATTACTTGCAGATATAACAAAATATTCAGGAATAACCATTGAAGAAAAAATCCTATTTAACCCATTGCTAAAAAGTCCTCTCTATCTCATCCCCGGGCTGATAGCCTTTGTTATAATGGTAGTGGGGGCAATTGCTACCACCATTGCGATTGTAAGGGAGAAGGAAAACGGGACCGTTGAGCAGATGAAACTCTGCCCCATCAGTCCTGCAATCCTGATAATAGGCAAGATAGTACCTTATTTTGTCATTTCGCTTCTATCTTCAATTATAATGGTAATACTTTCACTTATATTCTTTGAACTGCCCATAAAAGGATCTATTATATTTCTGTTATATGCGCTGATCTTCTTTCTACTCTGTGCCCTTGGATTCGGCATTCTCATCTCTTCAATCGCAAAGTCACAGCAGGTAGCATTTACAGTAGCAGTATTTGCCACATTGCTCCCCACAATGCTTCTCTCTGGCTTTGTATTTCCAATTAGTAGTATGCCAGAAATAATTCAGAAGATCTCATATATTGTACCTGCGCGATACTTTATATCCATTCTGCGGGCGATATTATTAAAAGGTTCCAGTTTTTCTGATCTCCTGTTTGATGTAGCAGGACTTACGGGATATGCAGTCTTAATTATAGCCGTCTCCATAATTCGTGTAATGAAAAGGGGGATAGACTGATGAACATACTGATTGCATTTATAAAAAAGGAGATTAGGCAGATAAGAAGAGACAAAAGAATCCTTCCTATCCTGATTGTTGCGCCACTTCTTCAACTCATAATTCTGGGATATGCAGCCACTTTTGATATCAAGAATATCAGTCTTGCAATATGTGATCTGGATAATTCTGATACCTCTCGAGATCTAATAGGTTCATTTACCAGCAGTTCGTATTTTAAGATTTTTAAGCATGTCAATAGACCTGATGATGTGGATAAGTTATTCAACTCAAATCATATAAATGCAGCACTTATAATCCCATACGAATTTCAAAAAAAGATTATATCCAGGCAGAAAAATCAGATCCTCTTCATTGTAGACGGTTCAGAAGGAACCAGTGCCAATGTCGCCCTTATGTATGCAAGGAATATAATTAAAAGTTTTGAGATAAAAAACAGCTTGACTGAAAGCAGAATAATACCAGAGATAGATTACAGAATCAGAGTCTGGTACAATCAGGAACTAAAGAGCTCATTCTTTATGGTTCCTGCCATCTTTGCACTTTTACTCTCTATTGTAACAATGCTCATCCCGTCAATGGCGATTGTAAAGGAGAAGGAGATGGGAACAATAGAGCAATTGTATGTAACACCTATTAAATCGTATCAGATGATTTTGGGGAAGATGATTACATTTTTTATTATCGGAATCGTTGATGTCTGCCTTGTGACACTGGTTGCCATATATCATTTTGGTGTGCCGTTCAGGGGTTCTGTTTTTGACTTTGGCATCTCAATTCTTCTCTTCTTCCTCTCGACACTGGGAATCGCCCTATTCTTCTCAACAAATACAAAGACCCAGCAACAGGCGATGATGTCTGTCATATTTATGTTCTTTCTCCCATCAATGCTGCTCTCCGGATTTATCTTTCCAATAGAAAACATACCCCAGCCGATCAGACTGATCTCTTACTGCCTTCCACTAACATATTTTGTGGATATTTTGAGATCACTCTTTTTGAAAGGGAGCAGCATCACAGAACTATCACATCAGTACATTATGCTCGGGCTCATTGGAGTTGTGATAATAACATTCAGTTTTATGAGATTTAAGAAATATACTTCCTGACCTGTAAGTAAAAATAGCTACTTAATACAACAGTTATTTATGCATATGACTCAGATATTCCTCTACCATAAATGCAGCAATCGCCCCATCAGCTGCTGCGGTAATCACCTGACGAAGCCTCTTCTTTCTAACATCACCTGCAGCAAATATACCGTTTATAGATGTCCTGAGATCCTCATCAGTAATAATAAATCCGTTCTCATCCATATTTAGAAGACCTCTAAATAGATCAGTATTGGGCTTATGTCCTATGAATACAAAGGCACCTTCAAACTCCTCTTCATATACCCTGTTTTCTTTAAGGTCCTTGAGTCTCAGTCTCTTAAGTCCTGAATCGTCCCCGATAAACTCCTCCACAATATTACTCCACTTAAACTTAATCTTTGGATTTTCAAATGCCTGTTGTTGAATTATCTTCTCAGCCCTCAACTCATCTCTTCTATGAATTATATAGACCTCCTTTGCAAAACGAGTCAGAAATATCGCCTCTTTTACCGCTGAGTCACCTCCGCCGATAACGGCAATCTTCGCATCTTTGAAAAATGCACCATCACAGGTAGCACAGAATGATATACCCCTTCCTATCAACTCCTCCTCTCCCTTAACACCCAGTCTTTTATAAGATGCCCCCGTCGCTATTATAATCGCCCTGCTCTTATATACAGCATCATAACCCTTAAGTTCAAATACTCCGTCCTTTATTTCAACAGAACCAATTTGATCCATCACAATCTCAGATCCAAACCTCTTTGCCTGCCTTTCAAAGAGCTCCGTCAGTTTTGCACCTCCGATACCGTCAGGGAAACCGGGGAAATTTTCAAGTATATCAGTAATTGCTGCCTGACCTCCCATCACCCCTGATTCAATCAAAATAGGGTTGAGCATTGCCCTTGCAGAGTAGATTGCGGCCGTCAGGCCAGCAGGCCCTCCACCAAGAATGATAAGATCTCTTATACCTTCTGAATTTTCTTTTCTCATATGGCCTGTTATCTTAAAATCCATCACCTACATCCTTATTTTATAATCTCATAAGAATATTTTACCTCGCCCACACCTTTTAAGATTGCAGAGACCGAACAGTACTTTGACTGTGAAAGTTCAATTGCCTTTTTGACATTCTCCTCCTTCACATCTCCCTTGAATATATATTTAATGGTAGTGCTTTTGTAGATCTTCGGATGCTCTGTTGCCCTCTCTGATTCTATCTCCATATAAAACTCATCGGGCAGATTCTTCATCTTTTTCAATATAGATATTACATCCATCCCGGTGCAACCACCGAGGGCAAGCAATACCATTTGCATTGGCGTAGGAGCCGAATCTGAACCTCCATGCTCCACTGTGGTATCCATACTCACCCTGTGTCCAGAGGGTGTTATACCCTCAAACAACATATCGTTCTTCCATTCAACTCTAAATGACATATGTCCTCCATATTATTATTAGATAAAAAAGTCGCAAAAAAGTTTCAAATTCAGAGCCTACTGAGTAATATGTTTTATCAACTCTATATTTGTTATCCTCAGCCTGTCTGAGAGATCCTGAAGAAATGACCAGAGTAGTTTGATTCCGAGGTGGGTATCCTCTTTTATCAATGAAACAAAGTCCTTTCTCTTGATCTTTATTAGTTTGGATACCTCAGTTGTAACTACAGATGCAGAGCGCGGTGCAAGGTCAATAAGTGACATCTCCCCAAAATGTTTCCCGACACCGAGCTTTGCAATCAACTTCCCATTACTTGTAACCTGTACCTCTCCAGACAGAATTATATAAAACTCTTCTCCTGGCTCATTTTCCATCAAGATAATCTCATCCTTCTCAAATGTCTCTATGGTTGCCACCGAAAGAACTTTCATTATCTCCTGATCCGAACAATATCTGAAGAGTCTGACAGTCTTCAAGAGTTTTATCTTATCAGATGCTGGAACCTCTGTCTTGAGATCTCTTGATATCCTTACAAATATTGTTGTAATATTGTCTTTGCCACCTCTCTGATTGGCATGCTCAACAGCCTCTCTTGCCATCTCCTCAAGACTGACTCCCTCTGTAAATCTCAAAATATCTTTGTCCTCGGTATACCCGTGAAGTCCATCAGTACAGAGAAGAAATATATCACCTGCCATCAGTTCTATATGAGTGGTATCCACCATCACAGATTCCATAACACCCACCGCCCTTGTAATTACATTCCCATAGGTTACATTCTTTGCCTCTTCGGGTGTAATTAGTCCTCTCTTTAATTGCTCCTGCACAAGCGTATGATCCTCAGTGATCTGATACACTTGATTTTCTCTGATCAGATAGGCTCTACTATCCCCTACGCTTGAAATAAATGCGTTTTCGTTGCAGATTATCAACATAACAAGGGTAGTTCCCATACCCTTCTTGCCTTCATCTTTTGATGCAAGTTCAAATATCTTTAGACTCGCCTCACAGACCGCATCACTAATAATTGTCTTTATCTTCTGTTTTGATTCAAATGCCTGCTGGGAGCTCAACTCTCTCAATTCTTCAATCCGCTCTCGCATCCTGCTACCTATGATATCCACAGCCATCTGTGAAGCAACCTCTCCTGCATTTGCCCCACCCATACCATCAC
>JBBISZ010000228.1:0-521 GCA_037441045.1 Deltaproteobacteria bacterium
GGTATGTCTGGTGAACATGAGGTGAGTCTGAAATCTGCAAAAAATGTTTATAATGCCATAGACAGGAAAGTCTATGATGTCTATCTGTTAGGGATAGATAAGAGGGGCAATTTCAGGTATATCGGAAAAAATATTCAGGCATCTTATGATTTTTCCAGCATAATAGAAAAAGGGATTCCATGTACCATTTCAATGGAGGCTGGTACTGCAAGGCTCATCTGTATTGAAAAGGGCAGGATGAGATTTATAAGCAGTCTGGATGTTGCATTTCCTGTGCTACACGGCACTTTTGGTGAGGATGGGACAATTCAGGGGCTTTTTGAAATGGCAGATCTCCCTTATGTCGGTGCGGGTGTTCTGGGCTCCTCTGTCTGTATGGACAAGGAGATATGTAAAAGAATATTGAGAGATAACGGAATCAATATTGTTTCCTTTGAGGTTTTAAAGAAGGGAATGACAGAGAATGAAAAGAAGAAGATAATCTTAAGGGCTATTAAAAAATTTGGCTTCCCTATATTCGT
>JBBISZ010000228.1:532-4729 GCA_037441045.1 Deltaproteobacteria bacterium
ATGAGCTTTATGAAATTAAAAAGAAAGCAATTTCAAATATTAAAGAATTAAAAAGGGGTATTATTGAAGCCTTCAGATTTGATAAAAAGGTTATTCTGGAAAAGTGTATTTATGGTCGGGAGATAGAGTGTGCTGTGATGGGTAATGAGAGAGTAGAGGCGGCGGTACCGGGTGAGGTGATCCCTGTAAATGACTTTTATGATTATGAGGCAAAGTACTTAAAGGAAGGTTCAAAGACTATTGTCCCTGCAAAACTTAGTGCTAAATTGGCAGGGTTTATAAGAGAAATGGCAATAAAGGCTTATATGTGTTGTGGACTTGAAGGTATGGCGAGGGTAGACTTCTTCCTTGCAAAAAATAATGAGTTATATGTCAATGAGATCAATACTATTCCTGGTTTTACTGAGATATCTATGTTCCCGATGATGTGGATGGCTGAGGGAATGACTTATAAACAGATCGTAAATAGACTGATCTCCCTTGCCTTTGAAAGGCAAAGGGTAAACTCAAGGCTTAGAAGGAGCTACGATTAATTAATGGGTATTCATGTAAGAAAAAGACGCAGACACTATCGAAGAGCCAGAATGGTTGCCTATAGTCTATTGTATAAAAATCTCATCTATCTCATTTCAATTGTCTTTATAGCAGGGCTAATTTATGGAGGCTATAGACTTTATATATTTGCAAAAAGTTCAGAATATTTTGCAATCAAGAAGATAAATGTCTTTGGAACAAGATATTCTTTTGCAGAGGATATCAGAGATATGTCAGGTATTTCCAAGGGTGACAATATCTTCTCATTTTCGTCAGACAGGGCGGCAGAACAGATAAGAAATCATCCATGGGTCAAGAAGGTCGTTGTGAATAAACATCTACCAGACAGAGTATCAATAGATGTTGTAGAGTATAAACCGGTGATGTTGATAAATTTTTCGAGGCTGTACCTCGTGGATGAAAATGGGATAGTTTTTAAGCGGCTTTCTGAGGATGAGAACTTTGACCTGCCAATTATATCAGGTATTTCCAAGGAAGAATACCTGAACAATACAGAGTTATACAGACAGAGAATACTTACTGCCTTTGAGATAGAGAGCAAGTTCTCAAAACTGTTCCCACAGATAACGATATCAGAGATAGTCTTTGAAAAGGACGGAGATTATACGATCATTACAGCAAAGAATTCATTTGAGATTAGATTGGGGCAGGGAAATTTTGAAAGGAAGCTCGAAATTTTGAATATGATATTAAATGAATCCAGGAATTCAAATATAAATCCAGAGATTGTGTTTCTGGACATAAACCGGGAAGGTATTTATACAATGAAAGTAAGACAAAAAAAATAATCTTTTAAGGAGGGCACTATGGGAAAGAGGGACAATATCATAGCAGGGATAGACATCGGGACATCCAAGGTGGTTGCATTGATCGCCGAGACCAAGGATTCACAGTTGTCGATTCTTGGATTTGGCTCTGTAGAGTCAACAGGTGTAAAGAAGGGTGTCATAATTAATATAGAAGACACCGTAAATGCGATTGCTGAGGCGGTATCTATTGCTGAGAGAATGGCGGGTTGCGAGGTAAAGGAGTTGTATGTCGGTGTCTCAGGAAATCATATCAAGGGGATTACAAGCAAAGGCGTTGTGGCAATTAAGAAGGATGAGGTATCATACGATGATGTTGAGAAGGTCATTGATATTGAAAAATCTGTTCAGGTTCCTCAGGATCAGGAGTTGATTCATGTGCTACCTCAGGAATATACTATTGATAAACAGGAAGGCATAAAAGAGCCAATAGGTATGAGTGGAGTGAGGCTTGAGGCAAAGGTCTATCTGATTCTTGCATCCACCTCTGTAGTTCAAAATATTGTAAAGTGTGTAAACAGGGCAGGTTTTGATGTAAAACAGGTTGTGTATGGTGCATATGCCTCGTCTTTTTCAGTGTTGACTCCTGCTGAGAAGGATCTTGGGGTTGTACTTCTGGATATCGGTGGAGGCACCACCGATATTGTGATGTTTCATCAGGGCTCGATATCTTTTGTGTCGTCCATAGGTCTTGGAGGAGTAAATATAAAAAATGATGTAGCAATAGGCTTAAGAACTCCACCCGAAGATGCGGAGAGGATAAAGAAAAAATTTGGTTGTGCACTCTCCTCCAGAGTGGGCAAAGATGAATATGTTGAGGTGCCTTCGGTAGGAGGTAAACAGCCCCGATCGCTCGCCCGTCAGATGCTTGCAGATATTATTCAACCGAGGCTTGAGGAGATCTTTGAACTTGTCAGTAAAGAACTTCAATCTACAAACTGTCTTGATAAAGTAGGATCTGGAATAGTTATTACTGGTGGAACAGCATATATGGATGGTATCGTTGAACTTGCTGAAAACATATTTGGAATGCCAGTAAGGATAGGCAATATTCTTACAGACAGAATTGTGGGCATCAAGGATGTTGTAAATAATAAACTGGAGTATGCAGAGGTTCTGGGACTTCTCCTGTACGGCTTTTATGGCCAGAATGCCACAATGTCCGATTTTAATAAGAAGAGGAAGAGCGGTTTCTGGGCAAAGATTTCAAAATATATCAAGGATTCATTTTAATTTAACAGAAGGATATCAAAGGAGGTTTTTATGATAAGTATTATTGAGGAAGCAAAAAAGAACGCAACAATCAAGGTAATTGGAGTAGGGGGTGGAGGAACAAATGCTCTCAACACAATGATCTCTGCAGGATTGATGGGAGTAGAGTTTATTGCCATGAACACGGATGTACAGAGTCTGGAGAAGAATCTCTCAACTGTAAAACTGCAACTCGGTCCAAAACTCACGCGTGGACTAGGTGCGGGCGCCAACCCTGAGGTAGGTAAAAATGCAGCGGAAGAGGTAAAGCATCAGAAAGCTGAGTATCTACAAGGGGCGGATATGGCATTTATTACCGCTGGTATGGGTGGTGGTACAGGGACAGGGGCTGCACCGATAGTTGCTTCTATTGCAAAAGAGATGGGCATACTGACTGTTGGAGTTGTGAGCAAGCCTTTTGATTTTGAGGGGAAGAAAAGACTCAATCAGGCACTCAATGGAATTAATGAACTCAAGAAAAATGTGGATACTCTTATTGTTATACCCAATCAGAAACTTCTCTCAGTTGCTGGTAATGTCTCTCTTAAGTCTGCTTTTCTGATGGTGGATAATGTTCTGCTAAACGCAGTTCAGGGAGTAACGGATATTATTAATGTACCTGGTCTTATCAATGTTGATTTTGCAGATGTAAAGGCAATCATGACCAATCAGGGTCGTGCACTTATGGGGACGGGAAGAAAGAGCGGTGAGAAGAGGGCAGTTGAGGCAGCTTATGAAGCGGTCTCATCTCCACTGCTTGAGGATGTTAAGATTGATGGTGCACAGGGTGTGCTTATTAACATTACAGGCTCACTCAATATGGGTATTCAGGAGATAAATGAGGCATGCAGTCAGATCAAGGATGCCGCTGCACCTGATGCCAATATTATCTTTGGAGCAGTCATAGATGAGAGAATGCCTGATGACGAGATAAAGATAACCATCTTTGCAACAGGGTTCGATAGGACAGAGAGAAATCGTAGAGATGTATTCACCAGTGATCTATTTGTGGATAGAGATGTGCCTGCGAGTAAGAGAATCAGCAAGAATATAGGCAATTCAACTATCCTGGATGAGACTGAAAAGTATCAGACCGCCCTTGAGAGTATGTCAGATGAGCCAAATATACTTATAGATGACCCGATGGATGTGCCCGCTTTCAAGAGAAGGAAGTAGTTTATAAGATGTATAAAAACTCTGATTGAAAATTAATTTTTTTAAGTAAAATTACTCAGGATAGTTTTGTAGATGTTATATTTGAAACAATGACAGAAAAACATATTGCAAGATCCTATCAAGAGCCAGATATAATGATTTTTGAATTTAGTTATAATATAATTGATATAAATAAAATTTGTACGATAAAAATGTTCTAGCCCTGCTTGTTTAGTAAATATGTTGAACTCTGGTATATCCTCGGCTTACTTAACGGCAAATAAATAGTCTGGCCATTTAAGAGCGAAAAAAATTGCCTTAATGCAAATTTTTCCTGTAATGCGGTTTTATAGAACGAATAATGAATTTTTTTTAAGAATAATTAAATAGACACATATGTCCAGAATAAATTTTTCAAAGGGGAGCCTTA
>JBBISZ010000229.1:0-4726 GCA_037441045.1 Deltaproteobacteria bacterium
GGTTTTAAAATTCTTATATAAGTGAGAAATATTCTTAAAGTACCATCTTTTTTTTATTTCATTCAATTGCAGGAAACTACATCGGTATTACTCTCTTTCCCAGCCCTGTTATTAACATTCATTATGATATTTTCATGTCCCTATACTTTTACTAATCAAATATTGTCTTTCAGGAGAGAAAACATTTCTGTAGTTATAAAAAAGCATTATATGTAACATACCTCACACTTATAATTCTTGACTAATCCACATTTAACTATTAAATTCGAAAAATCATTACCACCTTTTCCGGGAGGTCAGCATGAAAAATTTTTATTTCAACCACTTACTTGCTCTATTTGTACTTTTTTTTAGTGGCACTCTATCTGCTCAGGTAAATTACTCTGTAGTAGACTCAGATCCAAATAACCCCGGAATTACCATTAATAGCTATTCAAATCATATTGTAAGAGACTCTGAAGGAAATATCTATGTTGCTTATGGCATATCTACCAATCAGACGACACACTGGTACTGCTTTATAAGAAAATCCACTGATGGCGGCGCCTCATGGGAGAATGCCGTAAGGCTGGAGTCATTTCCTGACTCTTCGAACGTAACTTCTTTATCTATTGATTCAGGAGATAATCTTATGGTTGGAATGTCATTTAATGTGGGTTCATTCTTTGCAATGAGCAGAGATAAAGGGGCTACATGGAGTACAGCTCTTCAACTATTGGATGGTGGCTGGGGGACATGGGACTGGATGCCTTCAATAGTTGTAGATTCAAAAGATGTAATTCATGCGGGATTTCATGCTCAATACGGATGGCAACAACCTCCATCAAATATATTCTATGCATCATCTGAGGATGGTACCTCCTTTTCTCAGCCACTCAATATTACAAAAATCCCTCAGGATGCCCAATATGGGAATGGTGCAGGCCCTGCCAACCTTCAAATAGGAAAAAACGATGAGATCTTTGTTATGACAGGAGACGGAAAGACCAATGATTCAGATTCATACAATATACTATTGCAATATTCAAACAATCAATGGTCAGAACCAATAATACTTAATGATACTAATACCTATGGCGCGGGTGGAGATTTTGTAATTCATTCAAATGGACTCTTACATATTTTTATTGCTCAGTTAGACCCTATAACTAATAAAAGGAGAATTGTTTATAAGACATTTGATGCTGCAACAAAAACTCTCTCTTCTATAGGAACTCTAACTGAATCTGATGAAAATGTAATGAATATCTCCGCAGGTATTTATGAAAATGATGAAATTCTTGTGGCTTATGACATATATGATTCAACAACAAAAAATTATCAGGGTGTCTTTCTCAAGAGATCCAGTGACGCATTCAGCAAAATTTATGGCATATCAGAGACAGCCGGTGCCCGTAATCCAAATCTCAGAAGCTATACTTACAATATGCATCAGAAAGATAAAATGGACATCGTCTGGGTAGAACCCGACACTGTGGCTGGCGGCGAAATGATAGCTTACTATGAAATATCAGGAGGGATTAAGACAACAGGTAAGGCGAAAATTGATGTGTTTGTCCCTTACTTTATGAATCCCGGACAGGAGGTTACATTTGTTGCAAGGTATGGCAACAACAAAGGAGAAGACATCACGAATGCAGCAATTGTGATGGATGTCCCTTCTGATCTGATTTTCTTAAATGCCTCTGAAGGTGGAACATATAAGGATAGAGAAGGCAGCCCTCAGGTATTCTGGAAATTAAATACATTAAAAGATCAATCAAAAGGGACAGTCTTCGCAAAATTTTATATACCGTGGGGTATGCCGTCTGCGAGCGGAAAGATTGTAGCAAACCTAATTGGCGACAATATCTTTTCAAACTATGACACAACAAAATATTACCAATATGAACAGAGAGATCTAACCGGACAGAAGGATCTGAGTCAGGCTGAAGTAGATAAGATTTTAGAATCTAATAAGGACTTAAAAGACCTCTTGAATTATTCAATATCCCTCGGATATTTGTGGAACAATGTAGCTCAGGATATATATCTTAGCAACAGTACAACGATTAAAATCCTGTATCTGATGGATCCTGTAGACTTTTCACCACTTATGATAAAAAAAGTTGAAGATCTTCCTGTATTTGCCGAGCAGATTCAGTGGACAAGATATACACGATTTGATGTAAATGGAGGTTATACAACAAATTCATCGACTGGTGAGTTTATTTCCTTCGGTAGATGGGCGGAGAGTCATAGTCTCACTGAGGCAAGGTGCCAGCTCAACTGCACAATTAATAAAGTCCCAGGATGGATAGGAGAGGCTGCAAGCAAGACATATAATATGGCATCAACGGGCTTAAACTGCGCCTCCTGTGCAAAATCCAAAGGTAAAGAAACCGCAGACTGTATCAATTGCCTGAATGCATACAAAGATGTGCCAGGTGTAAGTTATACGGTAGATGTTGCTCAATGCCTCAAAGACTGTCTTGAGAACCCAAACCTGCATATATGCACAGAGGATAAAAAATACTGCAACTGGAGTGTTATTGGGTATATGTCTGGCGTTGATACAGTATTTACAACCCGATGTAACAAGACCACGGGGACATACGATCCAGTAGATAGAAGGACATACTGTGCTTACGGAGAAAAATGTGTTAATGGAGAATGTAAAGCACAGGACAATGATCCCTGTAAAGCAGATACTATCATCGCCCCTGCAGCGGAATTGGCTATCTGCAAACTGGATGACTTTGAGATTGTCCCGGCACACGATCCAAATGCCATATCTGTAAGCCCTGATGGAGATATCCTGCCAGAGGAGACGCTTACATATACAATTGAATTTGAAAATACAGGGAGTGGCACTGCATACGATGTCTTTATATTAAACGAACTGGATGAAAATCTGGACGACTCAACACTTAAGATAAATGACAATGGCACATATTCATCTACATCAAGACTATTGAAATGGCAGATAGGTCAATTGGAGGCAGGACAAAAGGGTAGCGTATCCTACAACATAAAACCTCGAAGCGGACTAAAGACTGGAGCAGTTATTAGTAACTTTGCTGAGGTGCATTTCCCATCCGCTGGAGAGGTAACTCCTACAAATATTGTGGCAAGTAGAATAAATAGTATCAGGGCAGAGAATAAATCAATCACAATAAATCCCGGTGAAACAGAAGATATACTCTTGAGCGGTAAAGATCAGACAAATTCAAACCTCAATTATAGAATCGTCACCTACCCAAAATATGGATCACTTTCTGGAACTCCACCGAATATGAAGTATAAAGCATCAAACAACTTTGTCGGGATGGATAGATTTACTTATACAGCCATAAGCAACAATGTTGAAAGCAATCCTGCAACTATATCAATTGAGATAAAAGGGACTGACACTACTCCTCCATCAGTAATCAGGACATCTCCAAAAGACAAAGAGGAGAATGTTGGATTCTCAGTAGTTACTGAACCTGACCAGACATATCTACCAGTTATCTTTGTCCAGTTTGATGAGGATATAATGCCTGAGACAGTACAGACTTACAACTTCTATCTAAAGGAAAATGGTGAAATAGCTATAAACTCAATCGTTGAATATGACTCTCAAAATAGAATTGTAAAGATAAAACCACTTATTGCACTTAAACCATACACAAATTATGAATTAACTGTAAGTTATATTACAGATAAGAGTGACAACATGATACTTGAACCTTACATATTTACATTCAGGACAGTTGCTGAAAAGGCACTTTCTGTTAGCCTAAGTGACAACAATTCACTGGTGGATTTTGGCAAAGTTGTAATCAATAGCGGCTCCATAAAGAAGACTGTATCGCTGAATAGTATTGGAATATCGGCTGTGAATATTTCAGATGTAAAGCTCAGTCAGAGTGGCAAAGAATTTTCAATATCAGAAGAAAAATGTTCAAATGTTCTACTTGATCCGCTTGCAAACTGTCATATAACTATAGAATTTAAGCCATCAACTTTAGGTACAAAGACAGCAGAAATTAATATTACATCCGATGATAGTAATAATACAACCATTAAAATACCTGTAAAAGGAGAGGTGGTTGAAGCCCAGATTTCCGATGCTGGAACTGATACTGCATCCACAAATGACGCAGGGAGTACAAGTACAGACACAAAGGACAACGGCGGCTGTGGTTGTAATTATCTGGAGTAAAATAGTTTAATAAAATTGAAATTTTCATAAATTTGCTGCAATTCAATTGTACGAGGAGGTAGGACAATGCCGATGTTTGAGATTACAATTGTCCCTCTTGGGACAAACTCTCCATCTCTCTCACAATATGTAAGGGTCTCTTATGATCTTATTAAAAAATCAGGACTAAAATTTCAACTTACACCGATGGGCACATGTATTGAAGGAGAATTTAAGGATGTGTTTGCTCTGATTGAGAAGATTCACAACAAGTTTGCATCACTCGGTATAGAGAGGATATCCACCAATATAAAAATTGATGACAGAAGGGATAAAAAGATAACCTTTGAATCCAAAATAAATGCCGTCACAAAATCAGATAAAAAAATTAGGTAAACGCATAAGCAATAATATCTGCCTGACTTTTATTGTGCAATACTTCTGTTCAAATTAAACTGTTATTACTAAATGACATGTCACACTTTATTACTACATTGAAATGTCATATTCTTTAGATTTAAGGATCTTTTCCATGGATGATCTGGAGATGGTTTGTACCTT
>JBBISZ010000230.1:0-4699 GCA_037441045.1 Deltaproteobacteria bacterium
CGAGGGTCCTCGCAAAATAGATGGAAGAGATAGCTCTGTTGAAGAGGGAACAAACCTGATTGAGGCGGCAAAGAAAATAGGTATTGAGATACCACACTTCTGTTATCACAGACACCTTTCAATAGCCGCCAATTGCAGAATGTGCCTTGTAGAGGTAAAAAACTCTCCCAAACTTGTGCCAGCATGTCAAACAAAGGTCTCTGAAGGTATGGAGGTATTTACAAACACTAATAGAGTAAAACGGGCTCAGTCGGCAATAATGGAGTTCTTATTCATAAACCATCCAGTGGACTGTCCGATATGTGATCAGGCTGGAGAATGTTATCTTCAGGAATATTATATGAAATTTGATAAGACTCTCAGCCGTTTTAAGGAAGAGAAGGTAAAGAAGAGAAAGGCTTTTCCAATAGGTCCACGTGTAATATATGACGCCGAGAGATGCATCCTGTGTACCAGATGTGTCAGATTTATGGAAGAGACCATAAAAAGACCTGTCCTCGGTATTAAACACAGAGGTAATAAAGGGTATATAACAACATTTGAGGATAGACCTTTTGATGATCCATATTCAATTAATACTGCAGATATCTGTCCCGTAGGAGCCCTTACAAGTATAGACTTTAGATTCAAAGTAAGAGTATGGGAACTTACAAACATAAGAAGTATATGCTGGGGTTGCAGTAAGAACTGCTCAATCATAGTATGTCACAAAAACAATCAGGTCTATAGATTTTTGCCCCGCACCAATGATAATGTAAACAAATTCTTTATATGTGATGAAGGGAGACTGAGTTACAAACTTATTCATACGGACAGACTCAAATCTGCACTCAGAAAAGGAAACCCTGTTGAAATTGATAGTGCTCTATCTCTTATAAACGAACTAATAGAAAATGACCGCTCAAATACCTCTGTAGTAGTATCTCCCTCTATCTCAAATGAGTCTCTATATCTCATCGCTCGACTTGCAAAAGATATACTGAGGACAGATACTGTCTATTCTGTACACACAAACACATGGGAAGATGATAAAATACTCAAAAAACGAATCAGAGATTTCAACTTTTACGGTTTTGAAAAAATATTTAGTGCCCTCAATATCAGTATTTCAGAACTCAAGACTGATCTTCAGTTGAGAAAGAATGTCCTTCTTTTCTGCGGGAATATGGATTCCAGATACAAAGATATACTTTCCCAAAAGAGGGTTATAGTATTTGATACACACAGAGATACATTTCACAACAGTTGTGAATTGGTTATTCCTGTTGCCACAATCTACGAGGAGGACGGGACAGTAATAAATGCAGATGGAGTACTTCAGAGATATTATAAGGCTATAGACTCTGATTTTATCCCTCTGTGGAGCATCTTAAAAAACCTATTATCTGAACTGGATGATGAACATATGTTTGAATCTGAACAGATGATATTTGACAATTTTATAAGAAGACTATTTAATCTCAACGAAACAGATTTCTCGTCTATAAATGAGGATGGAATAAAAACATGATATTATCTCTAATAGTTGAAGTAATCAAGGTAGCGGTTCTGCTCGCAGTCGCACTTACATGCGGTGCAGTCCTCTCATGGGTTGAGAGGAGGATGTCAGGATTTATTCAGGATAGACTTGGACCAAACAGGGCAAAGATTTCCATTAAAAATAGAGATATAACACTTGGCGGTCTATTACACCCTGTTGCCGATGGACTCAAACTACTCTTTAAGGAGGATTTTATCCCCGAGGGTGCAAACAGAGTGCTATTTGTAATCGCCCCATTCTTTGCGATGTTCTTTGTACTTGCAGGCTTTGCATCAATACCATTTGCAGAGAGTATAAATATCGGAGATTTTAATCTCAGGTTCAACTTTTTTGACCTGAATATCGGGGTTCTGTACCTGTTTGCAATCTCCTCTCTCTCTATCTACGGTGTTATTCTAGGTGGATATAGTTCAAACAACAAATGGGGACTATTAGGAGGTATTAGAGGTGCAGCACAGCTCATAAGCTATGAGACAGTGCTCGGTCTTACAATCCTCTCCATGGTAATATATTACAATACGCTCTCTACTTCAGAGATGCTTAACAGACAGTCGGGAACTATATATGGAATTCTACCAGCATGGGGAATCTTTGCTCAACCGATATCATTCATATTGATGTTTATTGCTTTACTCGCGGAGGGCAAGAGGGCACCATTTGATATTCCTGAGGGTGAATCAGAGATAATTGGATATTTTGTAGAATATTCAGGTCTAAAATTCGCCATGTTCTTTTTGTCTGAATTTATTGAAATAATATTTATCGGCTGTGTTATTACTCTTCTCTTCCTTGGAGGCTACCGTATTCCTTATCTCAAGATTGAGGATTACGCACTTGCAGTACCCATCATATTTTTTGTTGCAGGCTCAATCCCTGTTTTGCTTTCATATTTTGCCATAAGATATCACAAATCTATGTCATTCTTCATTCTACTGCTATCATTCGGAATATTCTGCCTTGTCATTGCTACGGGCTCACTCTTTGTATCGGACAACAGTCTTACTATGGAAATCCTTATGAGATTTGCACAGATTCTCGTATTTGCAATAAAGACAGGGATTATAATATTCATTATGTTTTTAATCAGATGGACGCTTCCAAGATATAGATTTGACCAGCTTTTAAATCTTGGTTGGAAGAAACTCGTCCCAATCTCAATACTCAATGTTCTCCTAACAGGACTTATAATACTATGAGCGGTATTTCTGGCATTATAAAAGGATTGAAGGTAACATTCACTCACTTTGTTACCAACCTGCTATTTGGAAAAAAAGGAGATATTGTCACAGTAGAATACCCGGAAGAAGGATTAAAATACGGACCAAATTTCAGGGGTGTTCACAGACTTATTTTGAGAGAAGACGGAACCCCGAGATGTGTCGCCTGCTATATGTGTCAGACTATATGTCCTGCACTATGTATCAAAATAACAGCGGCCAAGAGACCAGGTTCTCATCCTCTTGAAAAGATGCCTCAGGAATTTATAATAGATGAACTCAGGTGTGTGGTCTGTGGACTCTGTGTAGAGGCATGTCCTGAAGATGCCATAAGGATGGATTCGGGTAGACACATGCCACCATCGGATAACCGGGAAAACTTCATCCTAAATTCAAAAATACTCCATTCTATAAAAGATTATCGGGATAGAAAATGAAGAGACTTACTCCTCTCTTTATTTCAGTTATCATACTGGCAGTAATTATCGCACTTATTATTATTTCAAAAAGCACCTCAAACAACAACTCAGCAGAAAACAGAGACAAAGTGGAATCAAAACGTCCTGTTCGCCACGAGATATCGGGGAAGGACAAAGAAAGAATTGAGAAGATTTCCATGGCAATAAAACAGGTAAAGGCACTCCCTTTTAATATTAGAGAAGATCAGGTGAAAGAAAAAAAGAGCGGAGATACTGGTTCTATAATAGGAATTGTCAATGACCATGATGGAAAGCCAATCAAGGGTTGTATAATAACGCTCTCTCAAAAAGGGCAGCCTTTTACATCTGCAAGAAAGACAGACCTGAGTGGTAAGTTCTTCTTTGATAAGATTGAAACAGGGGAATATAAGGCAAGGATTGTGTGTGGGGACTTCAGGATGGAACGAGAGGGAATAATAGTAGAGAAAGACAAAATTACCAATCTTGATATTTATGCAGAGAAGAATGAACAGATTGCTACAGGTACAATCTCGGGCAATATAATAGACTTTTCCACCAGAAATCCCATAGAAGGGGCATCAGTAGAATTTTCAGGCAAAAAAGAAAAAAGTTCACAAATTACCACCGACAATATTGGAAGGTTCAGTATGAATGTCAGTTTTCCTCAGAGTGGAAAGATAATTATCAACAAGGAAGGTTATATAAGAAAAGAGATTAATATTGAGATAAACGAGAGAGAGATTAGCCTGAATAATATCCCTCTTGTAGCGGGAAATATAAAAAACGAGGGCTCAAAATATCAGGGGATTGGAGCCGCTCTTATAGAGAAGGAAGGGGAGTTTGTAGTGGATCATGTCTTTGAAGGGACCCCAGCAGCAAAGGCTGGACTTATGAAAAATGACAGGATAATTCAGATAAACGGTATGGATATATCCTCTCTGAGACTCGACGAACTCATCGCCCTGATCAGAGGTGATGAGAGGACAAATGTAATTATAACTATCAGGCGAGGCGATACCACTCAGAACCTGCAGATTGTACGGGATATAATAGAGATTAAGTAAGATCGTATTTATTCAGAATAAATTTTCCAGATAAAGGCCTGGCAATATAAAATTATATATAAACAAAACCAAATTCTGTAATGACACATATTTACAATAATTTCTTAGACTGAAATATATATGGGTAAACTTGTACTTTCTGCAGCATTTTAACATTCTTTCTTACATACCGACATCAATAGGAGTAGATAAATAAAACTTATTAAAGCTTATTATACCTCTCCAGATTAATCTTAGACTTAAACAACAATTTATGAATTTCTAAAATTGACCAGTATTTGGAAAAATAAGATAAAAACTCATCAATTGATTAAATCATTTATTACTTTATCTTTTCGTAGATTTCTTTAAGTCTTATCAGTCTGTTCTCATATCGGTGTTTTAATTCTGGATTGGTTTTGAAGTTTTCTATTGCTCTTTTTGTTATCTCAATTTCGC
>JBBISZ010000231.1:0-4676 GCA_037441045.1 Deltaproteobacteria bacterium
TGAAGGAGATTCCTGGTAAATTTATTGTACAGGTTAAACTCATCAGGGGTCTTCTCAGAAAATGAAAATCTCCACAGTTCGTCTGTTGTAATAAGCGCGGTTCTCCCCTTTTCACACCTTCTAATCAGGAGAAGAGGGGTACTCTGATCGTTATTTGTTTTTATGGAGAGCAAAGGAATTGAATCAGGTTTGATGTTGTTAAGCAGATGTATCCCATGAAATTCAGGCAGATTCTTGAATAGCAAAATATTTTCATCAAATTCATCAAGTATTCTTGTCACAGGGTGTGTTTTACCCTCAACTGTCAGTTCAGGTTTGTAAATGATATTTTCAATAGCATTGTCGTCTATTCGGGGTGTTGCAGGCATGCAGTCATTAAAGAACGAGATATAATCTCCTATCCATTTATACCAGTTATTCCCCGTTATAAATAGAAGTGCACCGCCGTTCTTTATAAACCTGTTGATATCAGAAAATGTGCTGTTGAGTCCATAAGGAACAAATCCAAAATCCTGAAATATGACTATATCAAAACCGAAGAGATTCTCCTTTATTATACTGTCAGCAGGGAAGGGTATAAGTGAGAGTTCAGAGTCCGGGGCATTTACCTCACTTTCGAGTGTCCTGAGAATAAAGAAAGAGATCAGATCAATGGATGAATCCTTTTTCAATGCCTGCCTTAAGAATCTGACATCATATGAGACAGAGCCACTTATCTGTAATATTCTGAGGCTCTCCTTTGTAATTTTACTTACAAAGTAGTCGCTATTGTTTCTTGTATATTCTTCATCTATAGTACCGGATGCAGACACCTCATAGACATTTCTACCTATGCTCGAGGGGTAAAGGGAGATCTTAAACTGCCTTCTATCTCCCGATGGGACCTTATATCTGTTTGAATAGAGAGGTCTGCCATTTTCTTTTAAATTCACTGAGATCATATCTGAAAATTTGAGATTGTTTGCTATCTCAATCGTGATATCAAATGGCTTTCCATAAAAGCCAACGGGAGAGGCAGATACTACCCTTATTGATAAGTCTGATATATCCTCCTTATTCCCTGGCAGTATGGTAAAAATGGGTGTGTTGAGGTTTTTTAAGAATTTTTTTAAAAAATCTGCGATATGCTCCTTCTGATATCTGAGTAGATTGGTATCGGCTCCATCAGAAATGAGAATGAAATTTGAAAGAGCGGGATGTTTGATTTTGGTGTTTTCAAGTGATGAGAGTATGTCGGTGGAGTCCTCTTCTATAATTTGAATATTTTGTAGATTCTCTTTGAGATAAAGATTTTTGCTAAATGTATAAAGAAGAACATTGTGATCTTTCTGTATTTGTTTATTTTCCGTTATTTTCTTTGCTATGTTGATCGCCCTATCAAGCCTTGTCTTATCCCCTGATTTAAGTGACATAGATCTGGAGGCGTCCAGCAGAAGGACAACAGGTTCTTTTTCAATTAGATAAGTAGTCTTTACAATGGAAGGTTGAATAAATATGAGCAAAAAAATAAGAACCGCAAGTATTCTAAATATCGAGAGCATAACCCTGATCTTAAAATTGATGCTGAAGAGTAGTCTCCTGATTGAATATATGGTGAGTGATATAACGAGGATCATAAAAACAGTGGAGATATATTTGTTTAATGGAAGGTTGAGGTCTATGCTATAAGAAGAGAGTAGATTATTCATCTTCTGACCTTCTCCTTAAAGAAGGGATGATGAACCTGGTCATCCTTGTAATCTACACAGAGGGAGTACATTACAATATTAACTGCAGTTCTGATACAGAGTTCTCGTCTTATATTTTCATCGGGGATGGGAAATTTGTAATTTCCAAGTTCATCTTTTTCAAGTGCCCCCAGAAGGTCATTGTGGGAAAATAACACCGCTATTCGATTTTCATATATGATCCCTTCAAAATAATCTTTTTTGCTTAATCTTCCGTATGCCTTTGTAAGCATATAGAAAGTTTTGTATATAACATTGTCCTGTTTGAGTTCTGAAAATTCAAATGATGGAAGTGTCTGTCTCATCAGACTTATTACTGATTTATAAAAAGATTCACCATTCTCCTCAGACGAATCTATAAACAAAAATCCACCTTTGCTAATGAATCTCTTTAAACGAGCAATTGATAAACTGCTGAATTCTACAACCGCACTATTTCCACTCATACACAGGAATGGATAGTTGAATATAGAGGTCTCATCCGCTCTGACTATTGCAGGTTCTACTGAACAGGAGATGGATGTCCTTCTCCCTGTCTCATACATTATCCTTCTGAGTGCATTCTCTCTCTGGTCCCAGTTCCCATCATATTTTAATCGTGCCGCTGTAAATTTTGAATATTCCAGAAGAGAAAATATATCCAATCCCAGTGGAAAGGCGATCATAGTTTTTAAAAAGTCCCTGCGGTTCATAAAGGTCTATTACAATGAATTTTTTCAATTAAAAAGAAAAATTATGAATTAAATTTTGTTTGATGGATTCTAATTGTCTGGTTTTACTTATCATCAAATAACTAATTATTGAATAAGATACTATTACTTTCTTGCAAAGAAGATATTGATAATCTGATCAACTCTGTTATCTCTGTTTTCTTCCCTCAATGCCTGTCTTATCTCTCCTGTGGCGGGCTTTTTATTATAAAACTTTTCTATGTCAGAAAGAATAGAATTTACTCTATCATTGCCTGAAAACAGATTTTTTATGTTGTTTATAATGCTCTCCCTTTCTTTTTTATTACCTTCTAAACAGCTGATAAGTAGCCAGTAAATGTGAGCTATAAAACATCTTGGATTCTGGGATAATGCTCGCTTGATATAGAGTTTTCCAAGGGTCTCTCTGGAACGCTGTGGCTCCTGAGGATTAAGATACAATGATATCCCGTAGGATGCTACATATTCGGGTTTCTGTCCACCCAGTTCAATGGATTGTTTGAAGGATTCAAAACTTCCTGCAAAGTCTCTTTTTTGCAGGAGCAGTTCCCCTTTTATAAATTCCAGTTCAGCCCTCCCCTCATCAAGATTTGATTTCTGGTAATAGGTATTTATAACGGATTGATATTCATTTCTGCTTTTTTCTGAAGTGAGTGTATTGTAAGCCTCTTCAGCAAAATATGTAAGCTGATCAATTTTTATAGAGGTCTCCTCTTCAATATTTACAGAATTTTTTGCTGTGTTTAATCTTTTTAATAAATCCTGATAAGCCCTGTTTATCTCTTCTTTTGAAGATGAGGTTTCAATTCCAAAAAATTCGAAATAATCCATTGTCTGATATTTACTGTATAAATCGTCTATCCATCTTATATCTTCTTCTGAACAAACAGGTGCAATAGTAGTCTTTTCTTCTGAAACATCCTCTTCTTTTTGAAAATCTGGTTTATAAATTCCTGAAAGTTTGATGACCCCTTCTTCTGTGTCGGTTGCTGTGTCTGATATGTCGAGAGTGGCTATTTCTACCAGTTCGAGCAAAAATAGAAAATAGACAAGTTGGGAGATTTCGGTATCTGATGCAATTTTGAGAGATAGTAATTGGGTATATGGAGTTGCTTTATTGATGTTTTCAATGAGTGTCGTCTCTTCTGCGTTAATCGGAAGTGAAAATAGTGTTATATCCAGTTCATCCTTTCTGGTGATTGTGGTGTTTGTATTAATTGGTAGAAGCTTATTTATGTGTTCTTTGTTTAAGGATTTTATACCATTATAAAGAAGCTTGAGTGTTGAGATATTCTCTACATTTTCTGACCCTGATTCAGGTAGTGGGGCGTTTTCTTCAATCTTTACCTCTCCTTCAGATATATCAAAGAATTTCAAAGATTTTTTATAAAACTGTGCAACGATTGCCTGCCTCATCTGTTCCTTTGTTATCAACCCTTTTCTTAGCAGGATCTCTCCCTGCCTCTCACCTGTCTTTACCATTTCCATTAGTGATTCATCATAGGCTCTGCTATCTATCATTCCAAGTTCTACAAATACTCTTCCGAGAGGCATAGTTGTCTTACGCTCTTTAATATAAATGGGCTTCCCATCTCTTAAAAATAGGGTATGCGTATTAGTCTTTGTGATGATTGCTATAGATCCAGAGAATCTCCGTTTGTATAAGGCGTAAAGATAAACTCCGAATTCGCCTCTCTTACTAATATTAAAACCCATAATAATAACAACAAACCTTATGTTAAAAACCTTGACATATACAGGTCTAATGTAGTAATAATTATACCAATGCATTTTTAAATTGCAAGGAGAAACAGATGAAAAATCAGCAAAATAGAAAGAAACTCCTGGTAATTGGTATTATTGTTGTGATGACAATCACATTTGGCATAGCTATATCCTGCCAGGATTACTATTTTTTCAATCTACCTCAGAAACCTACCACCGAATTCAATGATTTTAAAAGCATAGAAACAATTACAAAATCCGATATTCTATTTCTGGTCGATAATTCAGGCTCAATGGCTCAGGAACAGGAGAACCTGGCAAAAAATCTTGACAAATTTATAAATGGTATTGTGAGTGCACAAAATGATTTCCATATAGGAATTATAACTACAGATGTAGACTATCTCCCTCTTGATGAATGCCCCAACGGCGTTTGCACAAACGGTATGGACTGTATTGAGGCAAAAGAGGTCACAAGAGTTTTAAGACCTGAGTCAAAATACTGCACAAAAGC
>JBBISZ010000232.1:0-4664 GCA_037441045.1 Deltaproteobacteria bacterium
GTATTATATGCATGGAAAAACGGAGAGCCCGGTATTATCTTTCTTGATAGAATTAATGCCGCCAATCCTACACCACATATCGGTATGATAGAGAGTACAAATCCCTGTGGAGAGCAGCCTCTTCTCCCATATGAATCCTGCAACCTCGGTTCAATAAATCTTTCTCTAATGGTAAGGGATGGGAAGATAGATTTTGACAGACTCTCGTTTGTAGTAAGAACAGCCACCAGGTTCCTGGACAATGTTATTGAAGTAAACAAGTATCCGATAGAAGAAATTGAGAAAATGACCAAAGGCAATCGAAAGATAGGACTCGGTATAATGGGTTTTGCAGATATGTGTATAAAACTTGGTGTACAGTATGATTCCTTTGATGCACTCAATCTGGCAGAACAGATTATGAACTTCATAAATCGGGAGAGCAAGATAGAATCAGCAAATCTTGCAGAGGAGAGAGGTGCCTTCCCGAATTTTAAGGGGAGTATTTATGACAAACCAGGCTTTAAACCTCTCAGAAATGCCACTACCACAACCATTGCACCTACCGGAACGATAAGTATTATTGCTGGAACATCTTCTGGTATAGAACCATTATTTGCAATAGCCTATGTACGTAATGTTATGGACAATACCAGGCTCTATGAAGTGAATCCGCTTTTTTCGAAGATAGCAAAGGAGGAGGGATTTTATAGTGAAGATCTAATTGCTCAGATTGTTGAGAAAGGGAGTATTGCAGGGATAGAAAGTATTCCGCAGAGAATACGAAAGATCTTTAGAACTGCCCATGATATTGCACCTGAATGGCATATAAGGATGCAGGCCGCATTTCAGAAATATGTTGATAATGCAGTAAGCAAGACAGTAAATCTGCCGCATAACGCGACACAGGAGGATGTAAAGGATATCTATTTGTTGGCTTATAAACTCAATTGTAAGGGTGTTACTGTCTATAGGGATGGGAGTAGAGAGGATCAGGTTCTTGCAACAGGTAAGACGAAGGAATTGAAACAGTCTGAGGATCAAAAGGAAAGTCAAATTACTCCCAGGATTGTACCGAGAGAGAGGCCTGATTGTGTATGGGGAATGACTCAAAAACTGATAACGGGTTGCGGAAATATATATGTAACAGTAAACGAAGATGAGAATGGACCCGTAGAGTTATTTACAGCGATTGGTAAGGCTGGCGGTTGTGCCTCCTCTCAGGCTGAGGCGATCTCTCGATTAATATCTCTGGCATTAAGGGCAGGTATAGATATAGAATCCATAATAAAACAACTCCAGGGAGTTAGATGTCCAAATCCACAATGGTCGAATGGGGAACTCATTCTGTCATGTGCAGATGCTATTTCAAGGGCTATGAAGACTTATACTGAAAAGCGAAATGATATGAAAAAATCATCTGCGGCAGTAAGTGCTCAGTCTTCTGAAAAATCTGAATCCAGGAGAGTATCTGTCAAAGGTAATATAAGTAGTTTAGGTGAAAAGACATCAGTTGCATGTCCGGAGTGTGGCAGTAATATGATGACCGTTGAGGGCTGTTTTGTGTGCACAGAACCTTCCTGTGGATTCTCAAAATGCTTATAATGGAAATTAAGGTTTATGTGACTGATATCACTTGCATTTCGAGATTATTGATATAGTATATTATCAAGATTTTACAAACCAAGGAGGTTTAGATGAAGAAATATCTTTTGATTATTCTTTGTATCGGAACGATGGTTTTTGCTCAGACAGGACAGCCTCAAAAAGATGAAGTGATTCAGAAATTATCTCACGGTCAGGTAAACTGGACAAATAAAGTTATTGTTGTTACTGGCTCAGCGGCACCAAATCTGAAGGGCGGTGTAGTTGCTGCTCAGGTAAGACTCCAGACAGAGAGAGCCGCAGAACTTGATGCATATAGAAAAGTACTTGAGATTGTAAAGGGCGTAAGAGTGGATTCAAACTGGACAGTAGGAGATATGATGCAATCGGTTCCAGAGGTAAAGACCAGTGTAGAAGGCATAATTAAGGGCATGAAGAGAATTGATACCAAATATTATTCTGATGGTGGGGTGGATGTCATTGTTCAGGTAGATCTTGAAGGGATGCTGGCTTCAACGGTTGCAAAAGAGGTTGTAAAAAAATCAGAGACTAAGAATACTGTTGCAAAGAAAGAGGATGGTTCTAAGGAGGTATCTGCAAAGGATGTTAAAAAGGAAGAGATTAAGAAGGAGGGTACAAAGAAGGAGGAGAGCAAGGTAGAGAAGAAGGCTGAATCGGGTGAAGTTACTGGTATTATTATAAGTGTAAAAGGACTTGGTTATCAGCCTGTAATGTATCCCAGAATTCTGGATGATAAGGATAATGAGCTCTTTGCCGCCGATAAGGCTGACCCTGCACTCTTAAGTGAAGGCAAACTTATCTCTTATTATCTGAATGAGAGCGCTGCAAAAAATTCTGATAAAGTCAAGGATAAGCCTGTTGTAATAAATGCAAAATCTGTCAGAAATAAAGCAGAGATAATTATAAAAAATGAGGACGCCAAAAAGATCAACAGGGATCTATTGAGAAGTGGCAGACTTGCAATTATTGTAGATTAATAATCAAATCAAGGAGGATATAATGTTTAGAAAAATTATTCTTTTTTCAGTTATTATTTCTCTCTTTGTTCCAGTTTATGTGTTTGCAGGATCCATCAACGCCAGAGGACAGGCAGCGATTGTAAACAACGATAAGGCTATGGCGAGGGACAAGGCTATTGAAGATGCCTTAAGAAGGGCAGTTGAACAGGTCGTAGGAACGATGGTTACTTCAGAATCAAAGACAAAGGATTTTCAACTCATTGAAGACAACATTTATACTCATTCAAAAGGGTATGTGGAATCTTATAAAATAATCTCTGAAAAAGTAGAGGACAATGTATATATCGTAGATATTCAGGCGGAGGTCTCCACAAGAAAGATTGAGGGAAAACTTAAAGCCATAGGTATTGCAATTGCACGAAAAGGAAAACCGAGGGTAATGTTTCTGATATCTGAACAGAATGTAGGTCAGGAGAACCCATCTTATTGGTGGGGTACAACAGCCTCAGTATCTGATATCGGAATAGTTGAGAATACTATGATCAATATCTTCCAGAAGAATGGGTTTACTATTATTGATAGGCAGGCGGTTTCAGGTAAGATTAAGGTAAAAGATGCATATAGAGTAGCATCTCTATCATCCGATGCGGCTAAAAGCATCGCAAATCAGACAGATGCTCAGATAGTAATTTTTGGACAGGCTATAGCAAAAAGTCTCGGGAATCAACCGATTGGGACATCGCCAGATTCTCCGAAATACCCCACCGCCTCTGCAAATATGTCTGTGAGGGCATTAAACACTGATAATGGCGAGATTCTTGCCACTGCAACGGGTGAACATGTGTATCCTCACCCTTCAGAGATCTCCGCTGGAAATAATGCACTCAAAATGGCAGCAGAGAAGGTTGCAAATCAGCTCATTGATGGGATTATGGAGAAATGGAATCAGGAATTGTCGGGCGGACAGATGGTCTCAATAGATATTTCAGGTATTGAAGATCCAAATTTTCTGAGTGAGTTTAAGAATTTTTTACAGCAGCAGATAAGGGGAGTTCAGGGTGTTCATATTAGAAAGTTTAAAAAGCCAGATGCATCCCTTGATGTGGACTATAAAGGCAAGGGACAGGATCTCGGACTTGAACTGTCGGGAAAGAAGATAGGGAAATCAGTTCTGGAAGTAACTGATATGCAACAGAATACTGTAAAGATAAAAGTCCTAAAAGGTAAATAAAAAAGGAGTGCTTGAAGATGAAAAAATTATATATTTTATCCATAGCAGTGATAATTACCATTGCAATCGGCATATATGTTTTTGCGGCAGAGTCTACCTCTTCTGTAACACTGTGCGAGGGGAAGTGTTATCAGGCAAAGTCCGAAAATGGTCCGTGGAAGGAAATAAAACAGGGGGACAAACTTACTCAAGATATATATTTGAAGACAGATGAGAATTCCAGGCTGGAGGTAAAGAGTAATAGGGGGATTATACGTCTGGCACCTAAAACAGTATTTAAATACTTTTCATTAAAAAAGAATGAAAGTAATTCAGTTTTGGTTGCGGTAGGTTCTGTATGGGCAAAGGTAAAAAAGGTTACAGGTAATAAAAAATTTGAGGTAAAGACAAAGACGGCAGTTGCAGGCGTAAGAGGTACGGTATTCTCTGTTACCGCCCTTATGGATGAATCTTCTATTATTAAGGTGTATGAAGGTGAAGTTGGAGTCAACAACAGACCTGTTATTGAAAGGAAAAATAAGGAAGAGGAGATGAAGCTTGCGGAGGCAAAGAAGGAGAGAAAAGAGATACCACCTCCATTTAAGGAGATATCCAAGAAACAGTGGGAGGAGATGGTAGCAAAAGCCATGCAGATGATAAAGGTCTCAGCAGAGGGAGATATAAGCGCCCCTATTGCATTTGATCTGGAAGAAGAGAAGAAAGATGACTGGGTGGCATGGAATATGAGTCTTGATGAGAAGGAAGAGAAAAAGTCTGAAGAAAAGAAAGAAGAAAAATAAGAAAAAATTCTTATGACAAAAGAACAGCGGAATTTGCTCGTATATATTGGTGTATTTGCAGGTACACTTGTTTTTTTATATTTGTTGAGG
>JBBISZ010000233.1:0-4611 GCA_037441045.1 Deltaproteobacteria bacterium
TCCAATACCGCCTCCGAGTCTTACAGCATCTGCAATTATATATGCGTTATCTTTGCCTGACTTATTGTTGAATTGAAATATCCCTTTTTCAAAAAAATAGAAAGAGGGGAGATAAAACCATGTTGGAGTTCCTATCTGTTGATTTATCAGGAATTGTGTTTCGCCACCTGAATGAATAACCAGGAATTGTGTGTCATCTGCCCTGTTGGTTCCCGGCACCCACCAGAGCGAAACCCTAAAAAAACTATTATTGGCTAAGTTTATTGTATATTCGGCTATTGATGAGATCTTCTGTGTGTCTGTCTGAGCGACTCTATAATTATCTGCATATCCGCCAGAAGAATTCCCGTCTACAAATGTGCCAGTCTCCTTATATCCCTGAGGAGAGGAATTATCCATTATATACTCTTCTTGTGAAAAGTCCCTTTCTCTCACTGAAATTACATGTGCACCTGCGTGCTCCAGATACGGTATCACCCAGTTGTTACAGATGTCGGCGGTGAGCAGGTCCTCTATCAGTCCATTTATATCGCTTCTCTGGGTTATCCATCCGTTAGTATCATTGTAATAATACCCGTGACCTGGTGAGATCACAATCCTCTTACCCGATAATGTCCCATTGGGGGAATCAACGGAATTGATCTTTAATATATTGCAACCATTATTGTCTTTTATCTTGAGCTGCCTCTTTGAATCAGTTGCCTCATCAATGGAGATGATTTTCCCCTTATAATAAAATCTCAAATCGTATATCTCTATATCTTTCAGGTGTGGAGAAAGGGTATTGATAATCTGCTTTTGCATCTCATCATACTGGACCACCTCTGATTCAGGTGGGAGTCTGTCGCATTTCAGGATAATTGTGATCTTTTTTTTCTCTATTTTCAGGTCATATACTGAAGAGTTTTCTGGTAAATAGGAGTTGAGGTTCTTATTTTTGTAAGGTGTAGTTAGAATCTCTTCAAGTATTACCCTTGCGCGCGCAGCGGGTTCAGAGGGCAGAGGTATTTCCTTTTTCAATGACACGGGATCTGTTCCTCTGTAATACATCAAATTAATCTCTTCTCCAAAAGAGGAGAGTGAAATTGAAATAAATAAAATGGCAGATAAAACACGGCTTGTCATTTTTCCTCCTCATCATCATATCTGACATTGATGGTACTTTTTACATTGCTTTTATATTTCTTATCTTCAGATGGCACAAGCCTGATCTCCGTCTTTATCTCTATGACCATCTTTGAAAGGATCTTCTGAATCTCTTTTGAAACATCAAGTGCAGATAAGTACTTTTTTATCTCCTCTTTTATAGATTCTGTAAGATTCTTCTTACCTTCATTCAATTGCTGAATGATAAAGCCTATTATTTCAACCGGAATATTCTTGTCAATTAGATAACGCCTTATGACATCTTCTGGAACAGAGAGCGAATTGATAACCGAATTTACTATCTTCTTCTGTGTAATATCTACAATACGGTTTCCAGCCTTTTTTAGCCATCCTTTCCTTTCGTTTTTCATCTTAACTCCTTTTTGATATATCAAGTGTCTTAAATAGCAAACCTTTATTTTTTTCAATCTGGTTCTTTGTATCCTGATATGCAATTTTCATTATTTCTATGCAGTTTTCAAAGGATAATGGATTGTAAATAAACATCTTAAGTTGAGAGTCTTGAGGCTCAAAGAGTGAGATTTTGAGATCCTTATATTTTAGTGAGTGTTTCCTGATTGCCTGTCTGAGACGGTATGTTGTAGCCATCCTCATTGACTGATTGTATATATGAAACATCCCCATATCACTTATATTGGCACAGCTTATACCATCATTGAAAAAACAGACATTCTTACCATCGTTGTATATTGGTACAATTGGGTTTACAATAATTATTTTGCGGGCGTTGTGTCTTACTGCCAGTCCCAGATGGGCAACATTGGCTGTGCCTCCATCTACATAATCAACTCCATTGATTCTTACGGGTTTGAAGAAGACAGGGATTGCGGAAGATGCTATTATAGCCCGGGAGATCGGTACATTCATAAATGGCTCTTCTCCAAATACAACTCTTTCAGCCTTATCTATATCATTTGCTGTGATAAGCAATCGCTTTTTGATCTCCCTAAAATTGTTTGTGAGGTTGAGCTGCTCAAATGTCTTGCTGAGAAATTTTTCATAAGGTTCAAGTGTAAAAATTCCGGATGGGAGGATGTTAATAAAGTTGCTTACCTCCTCTGAAATATCCACATTTTTTATAAGGTCGGTGTATGCAAACCAGTGTTTTCTTCTTATATCCTTCAATTTAAGAAATGTTTTGAGCCATCCAGACAGGTCAAATCTATAGACCTTTTCTCTGGATATCGGAAAATATGGGTCCTCCTTATTGAGCAAGGCAGAGTATAGTCTATCTGCCTTGATACCCTGCGTCAGGAATGCTGCAATGGATGCGCCTGCACTGGTACCGATATATAAATCAAAATCGGTTATGCTAAAATCAGGTTCAATAAATTCTTCAACTGCCTTAAGTACACCTACTTCGTAATAAGCACCTGATACTCCACCGCCGCATAGAATCAGTGCCCTTTTGGTCTTATTTTTCATCAATGGCAACCTCTTGAAGATGTCTCTGCTGGTGAGAAGTATATCTCTTTCGATTTTTCGTATTTCTTCCCCACAGGCTCCCACCTCCCACCTTTGTAGTTCATAATTTTGCATCTCCCTTTGCATTTATATGTTGATGAAGAATTGTATTCCCAGTTCAAATATTCTGAAGAGCCTGCTCCATGTGTCGTTATAAGGAATCTATTTTTTAGCCCCCCAAAAAATTCTGCCTGTTTTTCTGGTTCATCTTCGTCTCCGCCTGATGGGTCAACAGGTATCCATCCATAACCTGGCAGGTAGACCTCCACCCATCTGTGAAAAACATCATCGTAGGATGTGTCATCTCCTCTGATTACCACCGAGCCTGCAAATCTTGTAGGTATTCCTGCAGCCCTGCACATGGCTATATATACAAAAGAGTATTCACTACAGGAGCCTGAGCCTCTCTTTAGTACAGCTGGGGCAGTATTCCATCCTCCGGAGAGCTCGTAATGCATCTTCTCCTGAATATATCTATAAATCTTTCTTGCGATCCAGTAAGGATTCTTCTCATCCCCAACCGCCTCCTTTACTGCATTTTGAATAATTGGATCATTTATTGAATATTTGATATCATCTTTGAGATATTTTTCTCTTATCTCCTCGGGGATATTTGAGGCAGGTCCAATAATATCAGGATCAATAAAATATCTTATTTCGTAAATATTTGCCTTTACTTTTATTGATGCCTCAACCTCCTCTTGAGGTTGTATATCCTTAAATTTGAAAATAGCAAAATCCTGACCCCATTTATCCTTTGATTTTTCAAATCTCAATGGAGAGAATTCTATCTTCAGGATATCCTGATTGGGAAGATTTTGAGGAATAGCAATTGCTACATTTACCTCCGTTAGCTTGTCAGGACCAAAATTCTTATATCTCTCTTTGTATATTACTTCCTCGGTCTTCTGATTTCTCCTGTAAGCAATCTTGTCAGCCTTTATATTGACTCTCGCTATGAGTTTTCTTTCCATATCTGCGATATACAGGTCATCTTTAACAAATGTTATACCTGTCATAAATGGAAGTTCAGGAATGTTATAGATATTGACTACATCTCCAGTCTTTGTATATATCTGATAGATAGTGTCGGTCGTTCTATCTGAAACATATAGATAACCATTTCGGTAAACCATTCCATACTCCTCTGTGGCTCTCCCTTTTCCTGCTGTGGGCATATTTATAGTATTGATAGTTGTAGCGTCTTCTACTGATATCCTGTTGATCGTCTTTTTGCTCAGGTCATTTATGTATAAAAAACCATCTCCGTATGCAATGGAGAGCGGATTATCCACATCAATTTCAAGTCTTTTTACTGTCTCTTTTGAGGATATTTCAATCTTATATATTGCCCTATCGTCATTATCGAGTATGTATAGATATTTCCCATCAGTTGTTATTGAGGATGGATTTGTTCCTGGTGTAATACCAAATTCGGAGAGTTTGCCATCTTTGATATCCACTTCGTAAATCTTTGTACTTTCCCTGTCTATGAGATAAAAATCCTGACCATCATATGTTAGAGAAATGGGTGATTTTACTTCAATGGGGATCAATTTATCGACTCTGCCGGGATATTCCATATTTGTTGCAGATATCATAAAAAACAAAACCAGCACAAATACAATCAAATCACTTTTTCTCATCTTTTGCCCTCCATAATCAGCGCAAACATTTATAATTTGGAAATCCTAAAAAGGCAAATTATAATTGTAGGCTTAATATCCACTAATATGGAAAATATTTTATTTGTAGGGGTATGTAGTAGCCAATTAAAATTTGTCCGTTTCTATTGAGAAGATATTTTCCTTGCAATTAAGATGTAAGATCCATTTAATTATGACTAAAAACCACAACATGGGGTATAAGATGTTTGAGGTAGAAAAAGTCCAGATTTTCACTCTATCTATCTATCGTGTAGTATATGTAAAAGTCAAATACTTTTGCGACATTCCTCCGTTTTCAATTATATAATCCATA
>JBBISZ010000234.1:0-4597 GCA_037441045.1 Deltaproteobacteria bacterium
ATAATCCAGATAGATGGTCTCTCATATTTCGCCTTAAGGCGGGCACTCAGTTTTAGATTTATGCCATTTATCTCCTCCCTCTTGCATTCAGAGACTCACAGAATATCAAGGTTTGATTGCGGTCTTCCTGCAACCACTCCTGCCTTTATGGCAGGCATTATGTATGGTAATAACGATAATATTCCCTGATTTAGATGGTTTGATAAGAAAAAGAAGAAATTCTTTATTATGAAGAGTCTCTATGACGCTGAAGAAGTAGAGTCCAGACTCTCAGAGAATGAAGGTATATTGAAGGGCGGATCATCATACTGCACAATATTTACAGGTGGGGCAAAGGAATCTGTATTTGCTGTTTCTAAGTTATATGAACTCAATAGATATATAAAAGTAGGATTTACCTCAGCCTTGTTTTTGATACTCTTTAATATAACAGTTGTTTTAAGGATGTTTGTTTCTCTTTTCCTGGAGTTGTTTGTAGAGTTAAAGGAGTATATTCTGCAAATTATTAAGGGACAGATAAGAAGGAGTGAGACACCATTTATACCAATTCGACTTATAACAAATGTGCTACTTAGAGAGGTTTCAACCGTTCTTGCTGAAGTGGATATTTATAGGGGTGTAGATTATATATATATCGACTATATATAATACAATGAAATGGCTCATCACAGAGGCCCTTTTTCTATTAATAGCCTTTTAACTCTCTTCTCAATAGATAGAGATATAAAAAAAATATTTAAGGCGATTAAAAAAAGTGGAAATAAGTATGAAGTATATATTCTCTCAGATCACGGACAGGTTCCAACACTGCCATTTGCAAAAGTCAGAGGTGAAGATTTTGATGACTATCTGATAAAGGAGATGCTTGAGACCAGAATTGTTGAGACAAAAGGGCATATTGAAGTCATAAGAAATCAGAGGCTTTTATCATTTATGAATTATCTTCAATCTATAAGACAGTCTCTGCCTAAAGGATTTGGATTTGTGGCCGATAGCCTGATAAAGAGGATATCAAAGAGAATCAGAGAGGATATCCCCCAGATTGATATTGAAGAACTAAACCAGATATTTCTTCTCCCGACATCCGATATTTCGCATCTTTATTTTAACAAATTTGATAGAAGACTTCTGGATAAAGAGATTGATACATATTATCCCCGAATAAAAAAGATAATCTTGCAGGAAGGGAATATTGCAGCAATATCTTATCTTTCTAATGATGGAGTGATTATAGAGACACCAGAAGGAAAGGCACTAATTAAAGAAGGTAATCTTTCTGTTCTTCATGGAAGTGTCTCCTCTTTCTTTTCTCTCCTTTATAAAGGGATAGAACAGGATATTGAAAGATTGGTAAAGATGGAAAATGCAGGAGATATCGTAATCTTTTCTGGAAGATATAGAGGGAGGGTCCTCAATTTTCAGGAAGAGATGGGAGGACACGGAGGTTCGTATCCAGAAGAACAGAGCAGTTTTATAATATTTCCGAAGGATGCAAAGTTTAATTTTTACAGGATTAGAAATTCTACAGAACTATACAGGTATTTTAAGAAGACTTATTTGTGATTTTTTATTTTTTGTGTTTTCTTTTAGTAGTATTGTCCACAACCATAAATTTTCAGACAATGGTTCATATCTTGTGTTTATTAATTAGCAATTATTTGTGGCGGATTATCGGTTAATCTTTGTATGATTTTTTACAATTCTATTGAAAAATTATATAATTGTGATAAATTAAACTGGTTGAGGGAGGTTTTTAATGAAAAAAATAGTATTTATTTTTGTTGCCCTGTTTTTTATTTTCAATTGTTCAGATTCTGAAAGTACATCTAATTCTGATGCTTCGGGAGATATTCTTGTATTAAAGGATATCGTTATTCAGGATACAGAAATAGTGGATATATCTGGAAGTGATATTGTGGTTGATGATATTTCGGTAATTGATGCTGTTGATACGATTGATTATGGTATGGATATTCTTGAAGATATTACAGATATTGAGCTAAAAGATGAGGTGGCTACTGATTTTGCTGTATCTGATCTGTCTGATGAAATTAATATAGATGATGTACAATCTCAGGATATGGGTAATGACGGAGATTTGTCTCTTGATGTTATTGATGATGTAGTAAGTGATGCTGGAACTGGATTAAATCCTCCCGTTCTTGAACTTCTGACAGAATCTCCTTCTGAATCTACTCAGGTATATGTTGGTGGATATGCAACTGGAGATGTAATATATATATACAAAAATAAATTCTGCACAGACAAACCTCTAATGAGCCTTGCATCAACAATATTTAATAGAGGTGGTGTTAATATTGAAGTTGCCCCATCAATTACCACATATTTCTCCGCTTATGTTGAGGATAGTAATGGGAATAAATCTAATTGCTCCAATTATTTAACTTATGTGCATAATGATGGGAGATTCTTAAAAGTAACATTCTTTGATGATTTTAAGGGTCAGATGCCGGATGAAGATCCTGAATGTTATTCAATGCCTCCGCAGTGCATTGGAGAATATCTTACGGAATTGTATGAGTGTCCACAGTCGGAGATACACAAGGGGCTTGAATCGCTCAATAAGTGCAACTGGACTATATTGAGGCAGCCAAACTGGATGGCAAAGGAGTATGGACCTGATAGAAATGGTACAAATGGTTTTACCCCGCTTGAGGTGAGTGTGGATCCGAATCTGGACAATGGTGTACTGATTTTGTCTGCAAATCCTTATAAATGGGATGGAACAAAGATGGGTATTAATAATCTATCATCCGATGAAAAAAACTGCTTAAATCAGAGTCAATCAAACTGGCTGCTACATGAGAATAATTCCCCTGATTGCCGCAATATAGTAGAATATGATTGTGTGTGGAACAAGAATACCCTCAATTGTCCAATTATGGCTGGAGCTGTTTATAGCAAACATTTTAAGAATTATAAAAAAGGTAGTCAAACTATACTTAAAGATAGGGGCTATATAAATAGATTCGGGAGATGGGAGGTAAGGGCGAAACTTTCCTCTGGAACAGGTTCATGGCCTGCACACTGGCTTCTGCCACAATCTGGAAGTTGGCCCGAAAGGGGGGAGATTGATATTCTGGAGGCTGATGGAATTGCGGATATTTCTTATCAGACATATCATACTGGTTATTGTGATGGAGTGGATAATCATTTCAATAACGATAATTGTTATAGTGAAGGTGGATGGAGATATCATCTATCTCTTCAGGGCCAATTGAGGATGAAGAATGGCTCATTTTCTAATGATTATCATACATTCGCGGTTGAATGGGACAAAAGTAGTATAAGGTTTTTAACGGATAATATTTTGACCAAAACAATAAGCGAGGGGGATTTGAGTTATGGCAATTTTACAGATTATTTCAGATATACAGGAAAGGCAAGGCCTGTTAATATTCCAGATCTGGATTCATTTATAATTCTGAATCAATCTGTGAGAAACCCTTATTCAGTGGAATTAAACCCTATGAGTTTTATAAGCCAGTTTCATTACATAGATTATGTAAAAGTCTATAATATCTGTCAAACACCTTCTGATTTTTGCAACTCAGGATATTATTTTGATGGAAATGATGGGCTCTGTCATCCAATAGATAATTCAGGTATAAGCAGGGCATATCGATCTCCATGCAGGATAAAGGATGATTTAATTCCTCAGCCCCAGCCAATAGACACAAAAATTTATTATGATTGCACAGTTCCTTGTCCTTTTGGTGGCTGGTTTGATGGTTCAAACTGTGCAATATTTGATTCACCGTCAGGAAGAGAGGTCTTCTTTTATCCTGAGAACGAAAGTGAACTCCCCAATCTTTACTATGTAACAGATGGAAGTGCAGATGGAAATTGTTATGATTATGTCAATTCTGTAAAAATACCTGTAGGTGCTTATGATGGTGCAAACTGCTATCTGGATAAGACTCTACCAGAGCTTCAGGGCAAATATTTTAGATGGGGTAATCCAAAACCGACCTCATTCTATTATCAGCCAATATGTAAGTTCCAGTAACTCATAATATAAGATAATATTTTATACAAATTTCATCAGACTGATTATTGTTTGTAGTCAATAGACTTTATTTGTTTAATGAAAAAATATAATTATTCTGTTTTTAGTTATCTTACGAAAATTATCTATTTGATTATTCTTTAATTAAAGAAATGTAGATTTATAAAGTTCCTGATGTTTCCTATTATTGTATTTAAGATAGGATCATATTTGTTGGTTTTGAAATATTTTTGTTAACTAATTTTAAGATTGGTTCTGGTAATAATTTTTATATTTGAAACAATTATTTTTGAACTGTATACTATTTACACTTTTTTTCAGGAGAAAATTATGTATGAACCCCGAAGATTTGATGATATCCATATTGGAGAAAGGGCATCAATGACTCACAGTTATTCAGAGAGTGATGTAGATCTCTTTGTTAAAATAAGCGGTGATCTCAATCCACTCCATAGTTCAGAGAATTATGCAAATACTACAAGATTCAGGCACAGAATAGTTCCCGGGATGTTGACTGCCTCTATGATATCTGGGGTACTCGGGACAAAATTGCCTGCATACGGAACT
>JBBISZ010000235.1:0-2478 GCA_037441045.1 Deltaproteobacteria bacterium
CGCCCCCAAAGAGAGGTTTTTCCATAGATTGGGAAAGAGGTCTATATACCCAGATAAGAAGAAGAACAATACCTGTGATTAAAATACTTTTCTTAACACCTTTATCATATACAATAATCGACAAATATTTTATTACATAACCTGCAATTATTGCCATAAAGAAGTATAAGAAGATAAGATAAAAATCATACAATTCTCTAAGGGATGAATATTCAAGGATAACCACATAAAAAGGTGGAGTAGTAAGGCTTCTTCTTTTTACAAAATCAATTATGCTTCTGACAATAAAATACAGGCTCCCAATCAAAAAAGGTATAAAAAGGTATGAGTGAAAATAAATAGCCTTTAGAAAATCTCTGCCTGATAAAAAGACAAAAGAGTTTACAATAAATCCATATAACATCATGAAAGGATTAGTATTTGAAAATATATCAACCCTTCCACTTATCTTTTCGGGCTTTATTATATGATACTTGAAGACCCCAATTATAAAATTTTCACCTCCAATAATATAGAATGCTCCAAAAATTACCACTACTGGAAAAATAAAGGCGAGCATATATCCAAGAAGATGGCCAAATTTTCTTTGAATCAGAAAATAAAAAACAATAGAAATAACCAGCGCAGAAGAATAAAGTCCCGAAGAGACAGCAAGGGCAGAGAAAATCCCCGATAAGACAGGTCTATTAACAAATAGATAGTAGACAGACATAGATAAAAACATAATAGTAATATTAATTCCAGTCATATCAGAGGAAGCCATCAGAACCTGATAAGCAAAGAGATAAAATATGGTTCCAGACAGTGCAGTTGTTACCCCTGATAGTACTTTCAATGTCCTGTATAAAAACATACCCGAAATCATTGCAGCAATAATGGGTATTAACTTTGCAACAACAATATTAAAGCCAAAAATCTTGAATACAATCGCAGGGATTATAAGATGCACAGGGGGATGGGCAAAAAAGAAATCTCTATAAGGTATCAGTCCCTCCGAAAATCTCTTTGCCATATAAAAATAGATATTCTCATCTGTTGTTGAGGGGTGAATACAGAAGACCTTGATCAAGAACCATGAGATAAACAAGAATAGAACTGCAAGAATTTCAATCAAGAAAGCATATTTTTCTGCTTTTTCTCTAATTACATTAGAATAATTAAAAAACCAGACACCTGAGAGAATTAATGCAAGCATAAGAGAGATATTAGGAGGTAAAAATCCAAATGGCCCGGAAGGTAATACAGTAATGAAAAAGACTACAATACTGATTATAATATTTACCATATCATTATCTCTTCTCTTTGTCTGATTCGTACTTTCTACTGTCTTTGACCTGCTCATAGGGACTCTATAATAGTAAAAAGTGTAGATTTCAAATATTTATTTCTACCCTGAAACGAATTCACAATAAAAATCACCCTTGAAAATATCAAAATTCGATATATATTCCATCGCGGAGGTGTAGAATGAAGCAAATTAAATCTCTACTATGTGGTTGTATCTTTATGTGTGCTATTTTTGTTACCAGTTGCTCAGAGTCTTCTATCACAATAAGTGATACATTATCTAATAGCACAATCGATATTATGCAGGACAACCTTCCCGATATGATTTCTATGGATATTACTTCTGATAATTCACAGAAAGATATTGAAGATACTATTGCAGATGCAATATCAATTGATGATTACGAAGATACAATCGTTGAGGATGTAGAATATAAAGATGTAGTAACAAATGATGCACTGGATGATACCAATGATATATCCGACAATAAAAATACTTTTTTTAGGATTTTCTCAGGCACAGGATCAGACTCAATTAAGAAAATAAAAAAGACCTCAGATGGAAATATCCTGATGTTAGCAACTACAGATTCCATTAAAGAAGGGAACTTAATTATCAAAACTGACACCTTTGCAAATGTAATCTGGGCAAAGGTTATTGGAGAAAATATTACTGATGAGAGTATAAATGACTTTATTGAAGTGGATAATGGTTATATTTTTAATGGATACAAATATACAAGTAAAAACGGCTGGGATGGAATAATAATAAAAACAGATTTTGAAGGAAACATTATCTGGCAGAGACTCTATGGTGGGGAGACAAGGGATGAATTTTATTCAATAATCAGATTGGATGATGGAATTCTAAACATCGGACTTGGTATGTCTTTTGGTGTTGAAGGTATGTGTTATCCCGTCAAATGTATGGATATCTGGGCTGTAAAGACCGATTTTGAAGGCAACATAATAAAGAGTTTTACAATTGGTGGGTCAAGAGACGACTGGGGATACGATGTAAAAATTGATAATAATGGAGATATCCTGATTGGTGGAGGTACAAACTCATCTGGAAGTGGCGGGAACTGTGATGGGGAAAAGTGTGCAGACATTTTTCTAATTAAGATGGACAAAGAATTCAATGTAAAATGGCAGAAGACTTATGGTGGAAACAGATGGGATGATCTGACT
>JBBISZ010000235.1:2488-4593 GCA_037441045.1 Deltaproteobacteria bacterium
GCTCGGCTTCTTATATGGCGCGCTATATTGCCAAGAAGGTTGTGGCAGCTGGACTGGCTAATAAATGCACAGTTCAGTTAGCTTACGTGATTGGCAGAGCCGATCCGGTTTCCATTATGGTGGAAACAGATGGGATGATCTGACTTCAATGGCAATTCTCAAAGATAATAGTATTTTGATAAATGGCGTGACGGATACATTTGGTAAAGGTAATCAGTGTGAAAACAACGCCTGTTCTGATGAACTCCTTATGCTTATTAAAAATGATGGAGGTATAGAATGGGCAAGAAATATTGGAACCGAATATCCTGAACAACCGTTCGGGGTATATGAATTCAATAATTCAATATTTGCAACCACTGTAACTTATGGGACAGGATCACAGAGCGGAGATTCAATTCTTGCAAAATTCAATATTTCTGGAGAATTGGACTACTCACAGATATATGGTGGAGACGGTTTTGATTCAATCAATGGAATGATATTTTCTGACGATTGGATTATTTTTGCGGGAACTACTTCATCATTTGAAACAAAAGGATTATATGATCTGTGGATTGCAAAGACATTTCTTGATGGAACTTTTGATAGAGATTGTCTTAAGGAAATTCTTATCAGTACCCCGCTTGATATCGGGACTCCATCTGTTATCATAAATGATACAGATTCTGTCATACTTGAAAACCAGCCGAATATAATAAATACAAATTTGCCAGAGAATAGTTATGATCTATTACTTGAGGATCTCTGTATTGAATAACTACCTGATCAGCATCGCATCTCCATAACTAAAAAATCTATACTTTTCTCTGATTGCCTCATTGTAAGCCCGAAGCATAAGCTCTCTTCCAGCAAAGGCACAGACAAGCATAAAGAGAGTCGATTTCGGAAGATGAAAATTTGTAATCATCATATCGGTTATACCGAATTGAAATCCCGGATATATGAAAATATCTGTTGAAAACCTACCTGGTACAATCTTTCTATTAGAGACGAAATTTGATTCAAGGGTTCTAACAGTAGTTGTCCCGACACATATTATCCTTTTTCCTGATATCTTTGCATTATTTATTGAACCGGCAACTGCATCAGTAATTTCATACTCTTCACTATGCATCTTATGCTCAATTATATTTCTAACTCTAACCGGGGCAAATGTGCCTATTCCAACATAGAGCGTAATAAATTCCTGTTTTATCCCTTTCTGGCTTATGGAATCCATAACCTCCTGAGTAAAATGAAGTCCCGCCGTTGGTGCTGCAATAGAGCCATTTTTTTCTGCATAAACAGTCTGATATCTGACATCATCAATCCCCTTTATATCCTCTCTCTTAATATATGGAGGCAAGGGCATATGTCCATATTTACTCATAACATCATAAATACTATTATTGGAGACAATGATCAGCCTGTTTCCCTTATTCTCTTTATCTATCTCAACTACCTTAAATACCTCGACCCCATCAATAAAAACAGAATCCCCACTCTTAAATCTCCTGTGCGGTTTTAAGAACGAAACAAATTCCCTATCATTTAGAATCTTATGAATAAATACTTCGCATAGACCTCTTCCATTCCTCCTGCCAAAAATTCTACACGGGATCACACGGGAGTTATTAAAGACCATTATTGAATCTGCAGGAATTTCTTTTGTAATCCTTTTGAATATTGTATGTCGTATAAGACCAGTCCTTCTATCCACAACCATCAACATGGATTCGTCCCTTCTTTCAGCAGGAAACTGAGCGATTAATTCTTCTGGCAAGTTAAAATCAAAAAGACTTATATCCATAGACGCCCTTAAATTAAACAGAATTATCAAATAGTCAATACGATTACATTACAAGAAATCGCAAACTCTGGTTCTGAATTAAGTTTGTTATTATTCTTCTTTGCAATTCTTGAAAAATCTCTTGTATGGAAATTTGTATCTATATTTAGTCATTCTATAAGTATCGGGGAGCCCTATTATCCTTCCTGTGTCTAAAAATCTTTTATACATGCAAAAGTATGCACATCCACACATCTTCTCCCATGCTTCGGTTTCATATTCACTTTGTATAATGTATTAAAATACTTCAACTCCTCTATCATCTTCTTCTTTA
>JBBISZ010000236.1:0-4555 GCA_037441045.1 Deltaproteobacteria bacterium
TCTCTATTAAAAGATGTTGATGATTACATTATACCGTTTATGATTCCAGATTATTTTATAACCTTATTGGTTCTTCAAATTGTTAAATAAAAAGTTGATAATAAAGATCTATTCAATAAATACCACCGGATACAGATTTATATCCTTCATATATTGATAAGCCTTTGAACTATCTCCTTTTATGATAGAAAATCTCCACTCAAAACCGCTGGATTCTGGTGTGTTGTCAATAAAAGTAATGGTCTTTGTCTCAAAATTCATAAATGGTGATATGTGAAAATACTCATTATGTTTAATTAGAAATCTTTCACTATCCAGTCTTATAAGGCCGGAGGCGAGCGAGGTATTTAGCTCATTTTTCGCAAAATTTGAAGCATGGTATGAGACAAAGGCATCTTTTCCTCTCTCTTCCATAAGTGCCGGAATATATTCCACAATATCTGTATCGTATTTTAATTTAAGTGTAGCAGTCTTAAATTTAGTAGTATCTGTAGGTGAGAAGACTATACGAACATCTGTTCTGTTTTCATCTACAACCTTGCAAAATGTCTTATATGAATAATATTCTGAAGTTATTTCAGCAATCGGCAGGTCAAGAGGGCAGTCCTGATCAATTATTATCTCCTCCTTTGTTGAGGCAGAAGTAATTGTCTTAGCCTGATTGTCTATCTTCCCTATTCCATTTATACCAAGGCTTTTGAGCCCTTCCTTTATTGTTTTGAGCGCAATCTCTTTTGCAAGATTTGCATTTGAGATTGAATACTCTACCTCAATCTTGTTTGGATACCAACCAGTGGAATCGCTTACCTCTGCAAAGGCAAGATATCTCTTAGCCACTTTTAATGCCTTTTTGTAGCTATCCGTATCTATACCTTTTTTTTCAAGTTCACCGATTACAGTTTCGAGTGAGAGAACATATTTTCGGGCATTATAATTGGTTGTGAGGACATAGTTGTCTCTCTCAATCTGTCCTTTCATATCGCCCATCCATCTAAAAATATTCTGAGTGTCGTCTGGTTGCCAAGTCCCATCCAGAAGGGGAGGGAGAGGTTCAGCTTTAATTCCTCTTGCCTTTATTGTAGCCACATAATCTCCTACAGTAGTAATGCGGTATCCTGCCTGTTCCTTTACTGCAAGTTCATTTTCATACTTTTTTATGGACTCCTCATCTATCTTATAATTTCCTGTATCTACAAAATATGGTGAGAATCCGCCTGTTGTAAGAAGTTCTCCATCGTTAAAGTATGACCAGTCTACCAGAATCCCATCTGAGTTTACTGAGCCTCCTACCACTACTATATCTGTATCATATTTTGAATATAGTGGCTTAAATGGGATATTACCCTGAAAATATCTAAACAGATTTTTTGGATACAGGGCAATGTTATAATTATTCTCCTTCATGAAAGGCAACATGCCTTCACCAAACTGACCTTCCTGAGTGAATACTACACCTGATGGAAAGATACCGAGTGAAGAAAAGATATCGTTATTGAGCTCAATTGACCATCTCATATCGTTTACAGGGTAGGCAAGGAAGAGCTGGTCTGAATAGTGAAATGAGACAAGTTCAACCTGACAGTTTTTTACGAGCTGTTTGAGTTTGATAAAAGTCTTTGGGTATCTCTCTGCCATAATTTCAACCATATATGCCTGCATCTCAATAGTAAACTTCCAGTTTGGATGTCTCAATAGTATATCCAGTATGGGTTCAAATCCTATTCTGATAATAGCATTTTCGTACTTCTCTCCACCGCCGGCTATATATTGTATATTGTAGTGAAATAGAGAGAGAGAGAATTTATCCTGCAACGTTTCATCATTCTTGATTGTAGCAGGTGTACATGAATGAACAACCTCAAATGAATCAGTTCCTGCATCTAAAAGTGTATCAGAAATTGCGTCCTCTATAGAAACATCGCTGTAAATTCCAGAGTCTTTAACAATCTCCCTTGAATCGGAACAAGATATGATTGATAGCGATATAAGAAGCATTAAAAATCCGAATATCTGTTTTGCCATTATTCTCACTCCTTATTCTATAAGATTGCAGCTACAACCGGATATCTCATTATCATATCCAGTGTTGTCAATATCTGATAAGGTGTCGGTTAAAAATGTGTCATTATTAATAATCATTATATCATATCCAGAAGTAGTATCGGATGTTTTTATGTCCTTTATAACTGTTGTATCTTTTGTTTCAATTACATCATGTGTGGTAATATCAATTCCCGCATCCATAGGTTGTGAAACACATCTGTTCTGTTCACATATATATGGACATTTCTTGTCTGTATATTGATAATTGCACTTATAATTTGAGCAGGTTCCATATGGCGAATAGTCTCTAAGTGTTTGAAGATCAACACAGTAATCAGCAGGTGTATTGCTGCAGCCGCCGCAGCTTCCGCCGCAGCCGTCATCACCGCACTCTTTACCTGTGCAGTTTGGTGTGCAACTGCTACTAAAACAAGTACTTAGTTTATTGAGTATCCTATTTTGACAAACAGGGCAAAATTTGTAACCCCCTGTAGGTGTCAGTGTTCGCATAAGGCAACTGTTATCTGTAGGTCTGTACATTCCATTATAAGAGCAACCTGCATAACATCCGGTTCCTTGAGTTCCTTTCCAATTGGCGCAGGTTGAATCGTGCACGCAGTTTGGACCATCTCCACTTCCAGATGTGCCATATTCATATTCATCCCAGAGTCCACCAAATGAATGTCCTGTCTCATGCACGGTGACCTCTTTTGCATAATAACTCGTATCCCTGAATGTAACTGCATAAGATGAAGTCTCTGTACAATCTGAACCATCTACGATTCCTGAGCCGCCGTATTCGTTCATATTTGTTATTACAAGTATCTCATCATAACTTATGCCCGAGACTGCCGAAAAGACCTTATTTGAATCGCAGCAAATAAGTCTCTGAATTCCATTGCAGTTGTTGTAACAACCAAGGGAGATTGTATTATCTACCCTTGTGATTCTGAGTTTGTTCAGGTTTGATTTATATGGTTCAATTGTGCCAAAGAAGTTTGCAATTGTCTGTGCATCAGTCTTAAACTGGGTCATATTGCTTGAAAATCCATCGGCAACAAAGATTAGATCAAAACAGCCGTTACCAGTGCAGTTTCCATATATTACCTCGGTAGGTTGTGCAGGTAGAGGATTTGAATAAGGTATTATGTGTATTGGGATAATCCTATCTGAGATCTTCAAGTAATTTCCATCTGGAAAATAAGGAATTCTTATCAGTGCCGCTCCTCTGTCTACTTTTATCTGAAAGGATTCTCCTGTAATTGGGTCAGGTGGAATGTCAATCAATAGTGGTATATCAAAACTTGTGCTGTAGATTTCTTCATTATTATCATTCAAAACTGAGATGGTGTGCTCACCCTTACTCTCGGTAAATTTTTGTATATCCGAAAAACTGTATGAAACTATATCTACTCTGCCATTATTATATTCAACGAGGATTTCCATTGTCCCTGATGTTGCAAAACCCGAAATAAGCATCAGAGAAAAAACAAATAGTGACAGTCTCATAAAATTATTCCTTTCTTTTATTGTTCATATTTGAGTTTCACAAGTTCTACTTTTTTATTTAAATTTTTAATATCATCAATAAACCTTGACGGCTTTCTTATTGAGAGAGTCTGGTCTGATTTTGAATAAGAAGACGGATATGAGAGATATAGATTCTCTTTTGCCCTTGTAATGGCTACATAAAAGAGTCTTCTCTCTTCTTCCAGATCCCTTATGTCCTTTATGGAAAACTGTGAAGGGAACATACCTTCTGCAAGTCCAATAATAAAAACTGTATCAAATTCAAGTCCCTTTGCCTGATGTATCGTTGAGAGTATAATACTCTCCTCTTCGTTCCTGTCTTTAGAATGACTTCGATTTATCTCCATATTACTTATCAGCGAGAGTTCACTAAAAAGGTCTGAGAGCGTATCAAATCTCGAAAGAAATTCGATAAAAAAGTCTATATCAGAAAGTCTTTCAATGGCATCTGGATATCGATTTTTCAAGAAGTCTGAGTAGAATTCTGTCTTAAACATATTGAGTATATCAGATGGCTTTTTATCAATCAGGTTTTGGGCAAGAAGCATTATTTTTTTCAGTTCATCAAATCCAGCCTTTGTGCGTCCTTTAATGTCTTTAGAGTTATATTTTGTTATCCATTCAAAGATTTCCATTCTTGAACTGATGAGTGATTCAATAAGTCTCTGTGAAAGTCTGTTTCCTATGCCTGAAAACATCTTAAATAATCTTCTTAGAGATATCTCGTCATCTGCATTATAAAGAACTCTTAAAAAAGAGGTTGCATCTTTTATGTGTGCCTGCTCAAAAAATCTCAGCCCGCTTCTTATTATGAATGGTATGCCAGCCCGCATAAGCTCCATCTGAAGTTCCATTGAGTGACTGTGTGCTCTATAAAGGACGGCTATCTCAGATGGTCTGTGTCCATCATTTATAAGTTCTGAGACCCTTGAAGATACAAATCTTGCCTCCTCAAGTATGTCGTAGGCAGCAACAAGCCATG
>JBBISZ010000237.1:0-4553 GCA_037441045.1 Deltaproteobacteria bacterium
TGGAATAGTTATAGGTGTCTATTAGGTTGTAATTCTAGTCTCACTTGGAGAGGGGGCAAGACACTATTTTGCAGATCTATTCTCTGGGCTCGGTTCAAATCTCTTAATAGTATTGCCAGGCAAAAAGGATACAAAGGGGGCGGCACCTCATCCTATGATAAATACTGTTCGAAAACTCAGCCTTTCTGATATGGAGTTCCTCAAAAAGAGGGGCAGGACATTCGAGGCTATAAATGGACTTATAATGGGTGGAGGCAATGTAAAATATCAGAATCGTCAACGAGATCTAATGATAATAGGCACAAACGAAACATTTTCGTATATACACAATATGCCAGTTGAGAGCGGAACATTTATAAGCCCTGAGGATGTAAGTAGCCGTAAGAAGGTTGTGGTAATAGGATATACTGTGTTAAAAGAGGTTTTTAACAATGAAAATCCGCTGGGCAAACAGCTATCTGTAGCGGGTGGCAGGTTTACGGTAATAGGTGTGATGCAGAGTAAGGGACAATCCCTCGGAATGGATCTGGATGATATGGTCTATATACCGCTTACAGTTGCCATGGACATATTTAATCAGGAAGGGCTTACCAGAATTACTGTCAAGGCGAACTCTGCAAGTAATGTGGATGCAGCCATTGCAGAGATTACAGATTTACTAAAAAAGGCACACAATGGCAATGAAGATTTTACAATAATCTCACAGAAAGATATGCTATCCACCTTTGATAAGATTGCGGCGACAATGCAACTTGTAATACTTGGAATTGCAAGTATATCTCTACTTGTGGGCGGTATAGGCATAATGAATATTATGCTCGTCACCGTAAAGGAGAAGACGCGAGAGATAGGTATAAGGATCGCAGTCGGTGCAAGGAGGATTGATATTCTCATACAGTTTTTAATCGAAAGTATAACTATTTCACTTCTGGGAGGACTTGTAGGGCTGCTTCTCGGGGTGATAACTATTCTCATTTTTAATACTGTTGTACCAGATTTTCAGGTGCAATTTACACCATGGATTTTTATGCTCTCATTTAGTTTTTCTGTAGTCGTGGGCGTTATATTTGGTGTATTCCCCGCCAAGAGGGCAGCAGATATGAATCCAATAGATGGCCTGAGATATGAATAGTGGTTCTTCTCCCAATTAGTTGCTAAATTTAAAATCATCTTTGATGACCAAATAGAAATATTTATTCCGCACCCATGGATGGTGAATATGAGCATAGTGTAATATTACCAGTGGAAGGAGATTGTTTCTCAACATAAGTCGCCTATTTGGCATTGATTTGAATTACCCTATTCTATATAGTGCGTAAAGATATGATGGAAGAATAAAGAATAAATGTGATTAAAGAGTTTAAGAAGTCCTGTGAACTAAATAAATCTGAGCCCTAAAAAATTTCTTAACAGACGGGGTGCAGTACATCTATATCAACTTTATATCAACTTTTTTGGTGAAGAACCAAATATGTTTATTAAATCAAACATCAATAATCAAGAGTTGTTCTGTACAGATGTGTGAGTTGGACTGAATATTTTTAGATTGACAGACAGATTTTATTATATGACTTGCAAAAAATCTGCGATTTGTATGGATTTTTAAAAATAAAAACATTTTACCTGGGGGACATGGAGTGATATTAAAAGGGATCCCGTAGCAGTTGAGGACACGGATTTACAGATGTATATTCTTACTTATATATATCCCGGATGGCATAAGGAACCTGCAAGAAAAAACAGGGATGGGGAGATACTTAATGAGTGGGATCTCGTATTAAATGCAAGATCTGTCTTAAGAGAGCAGAGACAGCCGAAAATTCCACTCTTTATTTATGATGATTCTGATGTAAAAGCCGCTGAATATCAGATAGATCTGGCGATGGAGTACGGGATTGATTGTTTTATATATTGTCTCTACTGGTCAAGGGGCAAAAGGGTACTTTATAAACCTCTTGAGGCGTTTCTCCAATCAAAATTAAATACAAAGATCAAATTTGCAGTTATGTGGGCAAACAGGATGCCGAGAGGTATACTGCCAGTAAAAGGTGTGCGTGGTCCTCTTATTCACAAAGGGAGATTTGTATACACTGATAGAGATGATTTTTTAAGACTTGTGGAGTTTGTGGCAAAAAATTATTTTTCAAGAGATAATTATTTTAAGGTTGGCAACAAATATCTATTTCCCATATTTGATAGTACATTCTTTTTAAGAGATCTGGGGACAGAGAATACCAGATTGATTATAGATGAGGCAAGAAGATTTCTTGTGTCAAATGGATATTGCGATATTTTTCTTATGGCATTGAATCCAGCGCCTGCATTCTTTTCAGAGTATAAAAAGGTGGGATTTGATGCTGTAAGTCATTATGTCTGGTTACCAGACTGGAAGGGAGATGATATACAGCGATATGGAGAACTTGTTTTAAGGCGCCAGTCTGAGTGGAAGTCATTTTCAGAAAATACAGGGTTGAGTTATTTTCCCTCCGTATCACCAGGCTGGGATGCAACACCGAGGGGATTCCTTCATTCAGATAAGATAAAGAGACGATATCCATTCTACCCTGTGGTGGTGGGAGAGAGCCCGGAAGGATTCAGAAAGTTTCTATCTCTTGCCAGAAAGTTTACATTGAAAGAAAACAGAAACAATCCACTTCTGTTTATTACTTCAATGAATGAGTGGAGCGAAGGACACTATCTTGAACCCGATAGAGATTTTGGTTATGGATTTCTTGAGGCGGTAAAATATGTTAGAGATGAATTATAAGTCTGTATTATTTTCAATCGATCTGGAGATCAGCAATGTTTGTATAAATAGTTGTACTATCTGTCCACGAGATCGGCTCCTTAGAGAAAAGGGTTTTATGAAAAGGAAGACACTAAATACTCTAATAAATGCACTCACTGGATTCAATCCGATTATAACAATCTCAGGCATGGGTGATCCACTTGAGCACAGGGACTATCTTGGTTTAATAGATGTTCTCAAAAGAAATGGATTTGCCACAGGCATCGTTGTTAATATTGCAAGTATTTTAAGAATGGATAATTTAAAACTTCAAAATCTTTTAGATTCAGGTCTGAATCAGATTACTATATCAATTCCGAGTATGAGAAGAGAAGTACTAAAAAAGATTCTCCCCGGTGTAGAATCAGAAATTATTTATGATAAAATCAAAAACATAGCAGAAAAGTGCAGGGGAAATGTAGGGCTCAGGGTGTCAGGAATTCTTACAGAAAAGAACAGAGACGAAAAGGATGATTTTAAAAGGTTCTTTGCAGATCTCAATATTCCCGTCTGGACAAGCCCGATTCATTCAAGGGGTGGAAATCTTACTGAATCAGAATTATACAAAAGAAAGGAGATAAAACAAAACTCTATCTGCAGACTTTTTCTTTTTCACACATTTATAACTATAAACGGTGATGTGCTCGCCTGCTGTCATGATCTTACCGGAGAAACAAATATAGGTAATATTTCAGAAGGCTTTATGGAGATTCTTGGTCGCAAAAATAAGATAATTAATAGGCAACCATATTTTAATCTTTGTAATAGTTGTGATGAGCCTTTGAGATTTATAAAACTACCTGATAATTATCAGAATATGTCAGCAAAAAAATTCTTTTTTTCGCTCAGAAAAAAGTTTTGATTGACCAGAGTCATTGACCAGATAAAATCTGGATGAAACTTCAGATTGATGAATTTTTGCAAAACTTGTTTTAGACATATATGAAGTATATTACCAGTTGATACCTTTTATATACAATTGTAGTATTAAGATATATTTATAGTAAGGAATAGTTTTTATAATTGAATTTGGGATATTTTAATGTTTATTCTGATTTTTGGGAGGTCTTATGAGATTTATACTTGGCTCATCATCCCCGAGGAGGAGAGAATTATTAAGGCAGTACGGATTCAAATTTGAAATAATGAGTCCCTCTGTAGAGGAGCTCCCGGAAAAGGGAGAATCTGCCACAACTTTTGTAAAAAGGGCATCAAGAGATAAACTTAAAAATATTTTAAAGGAAATAAAACCAGAGAATAATACACTTATACTTACCGCAGACACTATAGTTGTTATTAAGAATAAAATACTTGGATAAGAAAGATGCATTTAAGATGCTTAAAGTACTGCAGAACAGATGGCATACTGTGTATACAGCATACTGCATATTTTACAAACAAAAGACATATATAAGGATAGTACAGACATCTGTAAGATTCAGACCATTATCAGATAAAGAGATTGTAAAATATATAGAAAGTGGTGAACCAATGGATAAGGCGGGCGCCTATGCCGCTCAAGGAAAAGGTGCAGCGATAATTAAAGAGATAAGAGGTTCATATACAAATGTTGTCGGTCTTCCAATGGCTGAGCTGATTGAGGATTTTAAGAGATTAAAAATCCAGCCTGAATTTTAGGTATATCTGATCCATCTTTTCAAACATCTTTAGATTGCTACCGCTGTCTCCACGTACAACCGCCCCACCAAGAGTTATTTTGCCAGTTCCAAAAGGAATGTAATTTGTCTCAAGAGAGAAGATATAT
>JBBISZ010000238.1:0-4513 GCA_037441045.1 Deltaproteobacteria bacterium
TACATACAGGGATTTATGGGAATGGATAAATAAACCTTATGAGACCCTACCGATTGTGCCTGATGCTGAGCAACAAACTTTAAGGGGTTTTTAAATTGGACAGCATTTTGAGGGATAAAGAAGACATGATATGGCAACCTGATTTTGAAATTGCAAAATATCTATAACTAACACATTGTTTTATAAGGATAAATTTTATGACTTATTATTATTTTGGACAGCAGTGATTTTGGTACACTTTACTTCAAGAACCTTATAATTGAATGGAACGGTTGTGCAGAGACTTATCCTGGCAAACAACCCGATCACTGCTGGACTCAAAGTGCTGGAGGGTATGGAGACGGTTTAGGTACTCCTGCAACTTCCGGTAAATGGATATATGAAGATTCTGTATTTCGCTATAATACTTCTGATGGACTTGATCTATTATAGCAGGGCTTAATCAGAATCACCAGACGGTGGAGAGTCTTGTTGAACTTTATCGTGTAAGAGCATACGGAAATGCAGGTAACCAGATAAAGGTGGCTGGCACTTCAAAAATCGTAAACTCACTAATTGTTGGAAATTGTAATTATTTCTATAAAAAACCTTTTGCTCAGGAGAAGGGGGATGTCTCCTCAGGAGACTCCTGTCGCGCTGGAAGTGCAAGTATAAGTGTCTCCTTTAATCCGGCAAACCAGAGCTATGTTATAAACTCTACGATTGCTTCGGAAGGATGGGCAAGCATTGAGGCTATGTGTCATATCAACGATTTCCCTGACGCCCCTCCCTGTAATGGCAATGAAAGATTTTATCTCATCAACAACATATTAATAGGTTATCCAAATGTGACATCCCCTGGGGATTTACCAGATCTTGTTGGAGATGGAGATACCGGGCATTTTACCCGTGCTGAAACGCTCGACTACAATATCATATATAGAGTTCAGGATGATGGTCTTAATACTGGTGTTCACAACATAAAAGGAGATCCATTGTTACAGGGCATGGATGATATTAATATTTTTGATGCCCAACTTTTACCTGGTAGTCCGGCTATTGATACCGGGTTTGATACAGGAGCACTCAGAGGTCTGATTCCCTCAATTGATTTAGTGGGTACAACGAGACCTCAGGGTTCTGGAGTTGATAGAGAAGCGTATGAATACAGAACAGAATTTACCCTCACTGTAAGTAAATGGGGTACAGGTAATGGAATAATAATGAGTTCTCCAGCGGGGATAAACTGTGGAGATGATTGTGCCAAAAAATATAAACAGGGGACGACTGTTAACCTATCGGCTTCAGCAGATGACATCTCCAGATTTAGCCTCTCAAGTGGTGATTGTAAATCCTGCAGCACAGAGGAGACCTGTAATATATCGATGAATACAAATAAATCATGTATAGCAATATTTAATCAGATTGAACCTGATGCAGGATATGAAGATATTGTGAGCGACCCAACAGAAGACGAAATAGCATTGGACTCACAGGATGATGTTATAAGTGTTGACAGCAAAACAGAAGATACAATTACTGATGGCTCAAAAGACATTCTCTTTTCAGATATAGATAGTGGGATAAATGGAAAGAGTGAAAGCAGTGGGTGTTCATGCAGTCTACTGGAATAATAGAAAAAATACATTTTACTAACATTGAATAAAAATGAATAAAAATATTTCATGATCAAAATGGGTCGTCAGGAAGAAGAAAAAGCCTACAATAAAATCTGATATTTGCATATTAAGTTTCTGGTTTGAAGAAAAGTATGAGTATTTACTTTATTATCTTATTGAGTTCGTTGACAATACTTACAACCGATGTTGCTCTGTTGAGAGTAAAAAAGTGTAGACCGGATACTCCATTTTTTATCAGATCCAGACATTGATTGTATGCATAATCTATACCTATCTCAACTATATTCTGCGGGCTCTTTTGAATCTTTTCTATCAGATTGTCAGGGATTATGCATCCACAGAGTGTACGAAATTTCTGAATCTGATTAATATCCAGAAGTGGCATTATTCCTGCAATAATCGGAATACATACACCCTCTTTGACTGCAAGCTCTCTAAATCTGTAAAAATTCTCATTTATAAAAAACAACTGTGTAATAGCAAATCTTGCACCCATATCCTGCTTGAGTCTTAAATATTTTATATCATCCTCAATACATCTGGACTCAATATGTTTTTCGGGGTAAGTGGCGCATCCTGTGATAAAATTATATCTCCAGTTTATAAACCTTATCAATTCGGAGGTGTGTTCAAATCTATCTACATTTTTTTCAAAGCCCTGAGATGGGTTTTGAGGGTCTCCTCTTAGTGCCAGTACATAATTGATATTTGCATCCCGCAGTCTATTGAGAATAACCTCCAGTTCATCTCTGGAGTGATCTACACAGGTAAGGTGAGCCATTGGCTCAATCTCCAGTTCGTCTTTGAGTCTTGTTACGAGATCTATTGTCTTTTCTCTTGTGGATCCGCCCGCGCCATATGTGACAGATACGAGATCAGGTGAGAGTTTTGAGATATCAGATAGAGTCCCGTAGAGTGTAGCCCAGCCTTCGGGTTTTTTGGGGGGGAAGAGCTCAAATGATATAGTGGTGAGATTATTTGAAAGTTTCTCAATAAAATTCATATCTCAGCGACACCCCTTCTCTTCACGCCGAGTCTTAAAGTGTTAAAAAGAAGCATGGTAATGGTCATTGGTCCCACACCGCCAGGAACAGGGGTGATATAAGATGCCTTTCTTGAGACCGAATCAAAATCAGCATCTCCATAAATCTTCCCATCATCAGCTCTATTTATACCTACATCTAATACCACTACGCCATTTTTTACCATATCTCCTTTTAAGATCTCTCTCTTTCCTGTTGCGCAGACAATGATATCCGCTTCCTTTGTGTATGAACTCAGATTCTCTGTCTTTGAATGCACTATGCTCACCGTTGCATTCATAAGAAGTAACAGAATTGCAAGTGGTTTGCCGACAATATTTGATCTACCGATAATAACAGACCTCTTTGAGATTGTGGGTATATTGTAATGTTCAAGCAATTTTATACATCCAAACGGTGTGCAGGGAATAGGTACTGATTCATCTATCAGAGTCTTATAATTTTTTGCAGAGAGGAGCCTCCCCTGATTGTATGGATGAAATCCGTCTACATCCTTTTCAAAAGAGATTGCATTTATTACTTTCTGTTCGTTGATATGTACGGGGAGTGGAAGCTGAACAAGTATACCATCTATTTTGTCGTCTCTATTGAGTTCTTCTATCTTTTGAAGCAGCTCATCCTCAGTGATATTGGATGGCATACTGATATGCACTGATTCTATTCCAACCTCTTTGCAGCTTTTCATCTTATTTCTGATATATATCTGTGAAGATGGATCATCTCCAACAAGAATTGTAGCCAGTGATAAATTTATCTTCTTGCTGTTCAATTTTTCAATTTTTACCCTGATCTCTTCCTTGATACTAAGTGAGACAGCCTTCCCATCAATGATTTCTGCCATAACCTGCCTCCGTTAAAATAATCCCAGAATTTCACCTTCATCTGTCAGGTCTATATTAAATGCAGCTGGTTTTGATCCGAGACCTGGCATTGTGGATATATCTCGCGCGATTGGGACAACAAAACCTGCCCCATTTAATAACCTTACTTCATTTATTTCAAATTCGTACCCTTCGAGCATTCCTTTTACAGCAGGTTTATCTGTAATTGATAGCTGTGTCTTCGCCATACATATTACGAAGTTTGAGCCGAATCTCTTTTCAATCTCGTCCAGTTCTTTTAATGCCTGTTTTGAGTAATTGACACTACCGCCTCTGTAGATATTCTTTACAAGAAGGTTTATCTTCTCTCTTAGTGGCTGATTTTTGTCATAGGTAAAATGTAAATCTGAATCTTTATCTGCAAGTTCTGTTACCCTGCGAGCAAGCTCCAATGTACCCTCACCACCTCTCTGGTATGCCTCAGAGATCTCTGAAGCCGTATTGGTCTCTGATATCATCTCTCTTAGAAGGTTGAGTTCTTCAATAGTATCCATTGGGAACTTATTAATGGCGACAACCACAGGAACACCAGATGACTTTGAATTTTCAATATGTACCTTTAGGTTTATAAATCCCTTTTTCAGGGCATCATAATCGGGTCTAAACATTATATCATCCTGTACACTTTTGCCGGGAGTGATCTTATATGCACCACCGTGCATCTTAAGAGATCTCAAAGATGTGACAATTACTATACAGGAGGGGGAGTAGCCAGCAGTTCGGCATTTTATGTTTATGAACTTTTCAAGCCCCAGGTCTGATCCAAATCCCGCCTCTGTTACCACATAATCGGCACATTTAAGGGCAACCTTATCTCCAATAATAGAAGAATTCCCATGGGCGATATTCCCAAATGGACCTGTGTGAACAAATACAGGTTGCCCCTCCATCGTCTGAATAAGATTTGGCTTTAGGGCATCTTTGAGTAAGACAGCCATAGCACCGACTGCCTTTATATCCTTTGCGAATA
>JBBISZ010000239.1:0-4484 GCA_037441045.1 Deltaproteobacteria bacterium
AGTTCAAGTTCATTAAATACCTGTCTTAAAAAATTTATGGGTTCAGAATAGCCTGCACCATAAATATATGTTCCAAATGCATCAAAGACACAATTCTCTTTTTCAAAGGAAGTAAGAACTCCACCAACCTCCGAATTCTTTTCCAGAACAGCGACAGACATCCCGCTTCTTGCAAGATATGTAGCTGCCACCAGACCGCCTACTCCTCCACCTACAACCACCACATTGTACTTATTTTTTATATCACTAATTTTAGAAGACATACACAAAACTCCACAGAAACAACACCTATTTCCCGTTGCAAATCTGTAAAATATATTTTTCGCAGGAGCTCAGGCTCAGAGGAACTCCGCCTGAAGAATCTTTGTTTCGATAGACCCTTATATAGTATCTGGCAGTATCATCCACGCAGTGATTTACATTTGCATCCTTCTGGGTATGCGTTGGCAGATGACAGATCTCCTCTCCTCTCACATGCTCGGGCGGACCAGGATTGTAGGTTTTGGACATATCAAAATCCAGTTGATCACACTTCTGGTTGTACCCATCTTCGAGATTCCTGACTTTATCCTCTTTCTTTGGCAGGCAGTCTGCCCCTGCACAGTACTCAGTATATCCACCATTCTTATCCTGACAGCCCTTAAATACATCAAAGACAAGCTTATCGGGGTTGGAAAGAAAATTTATGGAGATTCTGTATTTATCACCCCCAACAGTAGCACTCCCCTGTACATCGGGCGTATCAACCCCTATAAATGTCCACCAGTCCACTGCATCTTCAGGGACAAGATTTCCCGTAACTGTCACACAGCCTCCTGTATCAGGTAGATTTTCACCCTGAATTACCAGTTTTACAAAATCCTTGTCACAGGATGAGCCGCCTCTCTTATCGCCAAGGCACTCACATCCATCAGTCGGGTCTTTGTTCATATCATAATAACCTTCCTCACACTGATCACTTACAAACGCACGGATTGAGATATCAATCTTCGGTTTATCCTTATCTCCATTTTCAATAGTGAGCGTAGCAGTCAGCGTACCTGGCGTCTTTGGTGTAAAAACAACCTTAAATGTCACATTTCCGTTTGGTTGAATCTTTGAACCACCAGTAGGGACATTCTCAAGAGTAAAATCTACAGGAGCACCTTCATTTAGTGCTATTTCCTTTATTTCGAGAGGGCCACTACCTTTATTCTCTATCTTCACATCCTGTTTCTGGACACTACCGTTCTTAAAACTATCTACAAAATTTATAGAAGAAGGCGTAACTACAATATCAGGGTCCACTCCCTTTCCAGACAATTTTACCTTTGTTGTAAACTGTCCGGGTTCGTTTGATGTTATTGCAAGCACCCCGGAATCATCTTTTATAGCCTTCGGGGAATATGAGATCTGAAATGCAAGCGTATTCCCCTTTTTTAACTCCTGATAACTCTCATTTACTACCTTAAATACATCCTTTCCTGACTCTATCGAACCTTTTATATTGATAGGCGCCCCCGATATTGCAACATACTTTATATTTATTGAATCAACCTTTGTAGTTCCTACCTGAACATCTCCAAAACTAAAAGAACTTGATTCTACCTGAAAACCAGGCTGAATATAACTCCCTCCCGGACACTCTCCAGCGCTGCATGGAACACATTTCTGGTCCCTGCATTTGTAGTCCTTTGGACATTCCGTCTGAAAATTGCAGGGGATATCAGCCATAAAATCCTGAGAACACCTCCATATAAAGAGAGCGGAAGATAGAATCAAAAATGGAATAAATATCCTGTTCATTTCTCAAAACCTTCCTTTTATTCCAAAAGTATAAGTATTGTCATATGTATAAAGCACCGGATTCAACTGTAATTTTTGAGGTTTTTCATAAAAGGTTGCACTCCCTTCCTCTTTCGGTCTCTCCCAGTAGAAGAAGAAAACTGTTGCACCCGTAGAAGCAACCGCCAGACCGTAAAATATCCACGCAAGTAACATATATGTCTCACCCTTACTTATCATATCGTCTACATTGGAATGAGGACCGCTATGAATATCATCATTTACGCTCTTGGCAAGTAGATTAAAGGTAATCCCTGCAGATAGCGTAATTGCCTCAGCACCCATCGCAATCCATGTATAAAGACGTGGTTTCCCCTTGCCACCAGAGTCAACTGTAGTAGTTGTAGTTGTGGTTGTGGTCTGTCCACCTGTGACAGGCGTTGCAACTATCTCTTTTGTAGAAGCCTGGGTCGAAGGCATCGGTGCACCTGAGAGTAATGCGATTGCAAGTTTACTTGTATTGTTCGCAACTTCCACAGTCTCACCTGAGAGTTTTCCATAATAATCCCTTTCTACCTTTCCCAATACCGCATCATACAATTTAAGTTCAATATTTATGACATCCATATCCTTTGTCAATTTACCATAAAGTATAACGCTAATACCGAGAGACTGTGCAGAGCCCAGAACGCAATCAATATCCTCCAGGCAGGACTTTGCATTCTTACCCTCCATCTCAAGGCTCGCCGCAATATCCGCATAATCCGCAACCTGATAACCCGGAACCTTGCCCATATCCTCCTGAATTGTTACATTACACAGATCTACAATAGACTTTGTATCTGGACCTCCCTTAAACGGAACAAAGAAGACCTTTTTAAGATCCTGTGCAGCGAGATTTAATGCAATCAATACAATCCACAAAGATAGAAAGATAGAAAGTAATCTCTTCATACGCTCTCCTTCCTATGGATTTATTATTATATATTAAATCTACTGCCTTAGCAAATATTTTAAATCAATCTCTCCCTCTATCCCGATCTTAATAACAAAGATCAGGCACTTTTGAATTCATATTCACGCAATATACAGGCGGAATCTTTACTTTATAAGGTTTTTTATAATAACAAATATACTTCACAGGCAATTTCAAAATTTGAACAATCATTGCAAAATTGTGAAGGTAAAAATTAAATAAACAAATATATACTGAATCCTGAATAATCTACCCTGTATTACTCTCCCCAATAACATTATTAACTTCAAAGCAACTTCAATTTCCGCTTCTGGGGAGCTCAGGAGAATTTTTTATCTTCAGGATCCAGCCTCCAGGTATCAGATCCGCAGTATCCTTTTCAAGAGACTTTATAATCTTTCTAAGTTCCTGATATTCCTTCCCGTCTGTTCTCTCAAAGCCCGCCACATAGTTAATAGCAAGTATGGAATCTCTGCAAACCTGATCCTCAGTACACTTCAATAGTGCACTTATAACTTTTTCCTTTACATCTTTCTTCAAATCCTTTCTAAAAACAACAGGCTCGTTTGGAATGGGAGTGGATTTCAATATTATCTTTGTTCGAGTTAAAATATCAGGATATTCACTCAACAGATGTGTTCTGCTATCCATCTCATTGCTCATAGAATCACAGGATGTATAAATGGTTGCGGCATCAGCCCTGCCTGTTAATAACGCCCTTATAGCCTCAGGATAATTTCCAGCAAAAAAAGTTTTACTCTACTTTATTCCCTTCTTTTTAATTTCAAAATATGGAATCAGATAACCTGCGGTTGAATATTCATCTGGGAATGCGAGCACCTTTCCATTCAATTCATCAAGAGAATGCAGATCAAGAGTTATAATACCTGAACAGTACTTCTTTATGGCTCCACTTCCATCCCCCTTTCTAAGAACAATCAGCTCTGCCGTTGCTCCAAATTCATCGTTTGCAAAAAGATAACCTATATCATTTAATATTGCCACATCAGCCTTTCTCTCTCCGCGGGAAAGGGCAAGTATATAATCTATATTCTTCTTTGGAGCATAGATTGCAGTCTTGATGCTACTTGCTCTCTCAATATATTTTGCCAGATTCTCAATATGTTTTACCGACAGATTCAGAGGGGAAGGAGTAAGTACCTCCAGAATCAACGGATTGGTCGTTGTACCAATATCCTTGCTCGTACAGCAATTTATCACCGTTGCAACGATAGAAATCATAAAAATAAAAAACAATTTTTTCATTTGCAACACCTCTACTCGAACCCTGGTTCATATACATCTGTATAAATAAAACTTCAAACAAAAAATACCATTTGACTATCAGACAGAGTAAATGATATAAAATTTTTTTATATATCTGGAGGAAATTATGGAAGACCTTACTGCATTTCTGGATAGAACACAGCTTCTTCACTTCTTTCCTGCCCATTATAAGGAGCAGATTGCAAAACATCTCGTAAAACTTGAATTTCCAAAAGACAAAGTGATTTTTAAAGAGGGCGATCAATCGGACGGACTCTATCTTATAGCAGCCGGCTCCGTAGGGGTTTATATTTCTGATACTGAGCTCGGAATAGAATATCAGGTCTCAAAACTCGGGATAAATGACTGCTTTGGTGAGATGGGATTACTCACAGGAGAGCCGAGGTCTGCAACAATCAGGACACTTGAAGACGTTATGGTCTATCAACTTTCCTCAAGGGTCTTCTATACACTCTTA
>JBBISZ010000240.1:0-4481 GCA_037441045.1 Deltaproteobacteria bacterium
ATGTGTCATATCTTGTTTTTGTATACCTGTTGCATATTGAACCTATTTAACCTCCTCTTCTACACTTCATCTATATTTTTAAAACAGTCCAATATGTTTCTGAACTTTTGCAGGTTTGAATTTAATTATTTTTTTATGCTCGTTGAAGATTATTTCTATAAAAAGCTTATTAGATTTTAATTATCAGTAATCAAGAGAATAGGGTAGTAAGATTTAACTCTTTTGTTTAAATCTTGTTTAAAAGTTGTTATATCCTTTCTATCATATTGATTTAAGCCAGAATTTATGGATATTGGTGTGTTTAAAAACAATTCAAATAGTAGTAAAATCAATGACTTAGATGGTCAATTTAAAAGTTAAAAAACTACTTTATTTTTTCGGCTAATTAATTGAAATTATGTTTAAATTTATTGCTATCACATCATGTAATTGAAATCTGGGCTCGGCAAACATATAATAATTATAGAATATTGATAAAATGGGCATTTGCCGCATATATGATTTGCAAAAGCCTGTAAATACTAATATTTGCGAAGATATTAGTTGTCCAGTATTAATAAATATTAGTATTTTCAAATTGATAGAATCGGGGATGCTTTATTTTATCGCCATCTAAGATGATACCTTCTTTATTGAGTAGAAAATATTTGAGTTTTAAGCCATGTATGCTCGTAAACCCACCTATTTTATAGTTTTTATTGATTACACGATGGCAGGGTATAAGAATTTGAAGTCTATTGCGAGATAGTACATTTCCAACATACCTATTTGCCTGCTTTTCTAATACATGAAGAGCGAGAGAGCTGTAAGATACGATATTCCCATAAGGTACTTTTATGAGCGATTTGTAAATTTTGATCTCATCTGTTTTAAAACCCGAAAGATCCAACTCAATTTGATCGGGATTTTTACCGTTGTATAGGTAATCTGAAAGAATCTTTAGCAGTCTATCTTGCAGTCGAGAAATTGTTGAATTTGCCTTTCCATAAGTATTTAGTATTGTGGTATCCTTTTCAGTATTGGTTATTTTCTGGGTAGTGAGTGAAAATATGCCGTTATTGCTTATATCTGAGAGAAAAATTAAATTCTTGATTGCAAATTTAATTCTGTACATTTAGTAACTCCTTATTAATAAATTCAAATATATCATCTTCTTTTTCAGGGTCTGTAAAAGTTCTTCCTTCTTCCCGTTTGAACCATGTAATCTGTCGTTTTGCATATTGCCTTGTTCTTATCTCCGTTGCCTCAATAGCTTTGTTTAGATCTATTTCCCCTTTGAGGTATGATATTGCCTCTCTATAGCCTATTGCATTGAATGAATGTGCAGAGGTATATCCATTCTCCATTAGAAAACGGGCTTCTTCAAGTATTCCATTCTTATAAATTTCACGAGTTCGAATAGTTATCCTTTTATCTATGAGCGATTTGGGCGGAAGAATATTTATGGAGATAGTTCTGTAGCAACTCTTCTTAAAATTGTGTTCTTTATGGTAGGAACTGAAAGGAAATCCTGTGGTGAGATATACCTCGATCGCCCTCTCGATTCTATGTCTATCATTTGATTTAATAATTGAGGCATATTCTTTGTCTATTTTTTCGAGATATTCATAACATTTTTTTAATCCATCTGTCTCTATCTGATGTTTTACTCTTAGTCTTATTTCTGACGGTATCTCTGGTATTCTGGCAATTCCACCCTTTAATACTCTGATATATAGACCTGTTCCACCCACTAATATCGGGATTTTGCCTCTGCTTATGATTTGCTGTATTTTCACATCTGCAAAGTTTTTGAATCTGCCTGCATTTATAGTCTCATCTGGCTCAAGAATATTGTAAAGATGATGAGGGACCTTCTTCGTGTCTTCATCTGTTGGGGATGCGGTACCTATTTTCATGTATTTGAAAAATTGTCTTGAATCTGCATTTATAATCTCACATCCGAATCTGGTAGCAACATTGATAGCTATGCGACTTTTGGAACAGGCGGTAGGTCCAAATATCAATATTATTCTATCCATTACTTCCTTAAAAATCTTGTTTCTATCTCGGATGAACTGATCTCAAAGAAGACTGGTCTTCCATGTGGGCAGGCGATTGAAAAATCGGTTTTATCCATATCTATGAGTAATCTTCTAATTTCTATATCATTTAGTCTTTTTCGCCCTCTTACAGAAGAATGGCATGCCGTTCTTGCCGCTATTTCCTGTATTATAGACTCTCGTTCAAGATTGTGAATCTCCTCATCCGCATCATCCAGAATATCAATAAATGTCTTTCCTGAAAAATCGGAATTTAAGGATACTGGTATACCTTTTATTATGGCATTGCGCTCACCAAAGATATCTATCTCAAATCCTATATCTTTGAAATCGTCGATAAATAGTCTTAACTTTTCTACCTCAACAGGACTTAATTCTATATTGATTGGTATTAGCAATCTCTGAGTAATTTGCCTCTTCTTAAGTGAATCAGTTATGATCTTATTGTACAGGATTCTCTCCTGTGCTGCGTGTTGATCTATTATTACAAGAGAATTATTAGATGCAAGAATGATAAATCTATCCTGAAACTGTCCCAATATCTCAAGAGATGAGAAGTAACCACTTTTTTCAAAGATATCACTGGATTCTGGTATATTGAGAAAAGAAGGTTTTTTATCGTGTCTTTTTGAGGTACCGTAATTATTAATATTCCAGGTCTCTCTGATATTTGAAATGCTACTATTTGATGAGTTCTGAATGTTTGTACTGCTTAAGTAATCAATTTGATTTGCGGGCTTGAGCCTCGAAACAAAATCTGTAATCTGTTTTAATACAGAACGATAGACTCTATTTGGGTCCTTAAATCTTATCTCGGTCTTGTGAGGATGAATATTTACATCCACCTCATCCGGGTTTATTTTTAAGAAAAGGACTGTAATCGGGTATCTCTGTGGTGGAAGTATCTTTTCATATGACTCAATTATTGCCTTTTTTAACAATCTGTCATTTACAAATCTTTTATTAACAAATGTATAAATAGATTTATAATCAGACCTTGTCTCCGTATAATTACTCCCTATAATATTAATACTTATTCCATCCTGGGTTGATTCATATCTCAACATATCAAGATTTGAATTCTCTCCAAGGGCAGATATGATTCTGGGCACATAATCCGATTGTGAGAAGTATTCCTGATTTATCTTTTCGTTCACAATAAGTCTGAAATGTATATTGGGGAAAGAGAGCACATACCTCAAAAATATATCCACAATAGATAGTGTCTCAGTCTGGTCTGTTTTGAGGAATTTTTTTCTAACGGGGATATTATAGAAAATATTTTTGACTATTACAGTGGTGCCGTCTGGTGCGGCTGCTGGAACAATATTGTATTTATTAGAATCAATTACCTCCAGTTTATAAGACATTCCATTTCTGGTTGTGATTATGGTAAGTTCAGATACAGCGGCGATTGAGGCCAGAGCTTCACCTCTAAAACCGAGTGTTGTAAGACTGTCAAGGTCATCAATCTTTTCGAGTTTGGATGTTGTGTATCTTTCTATTGTCAATGGGAGATCATCTTTATCAATTCCTGTGCCGTTGTCTGTTACTCTTATATATTCCTTTCCACCTTTTTTTATTTCCACCTCAATAAAATTAGCAGAGGCATCTATGGAGTTTTCTATTAATTCTTTTACGACATTGGAAGGTCTCAGGATGACCTCACCAGCGGATATCCTGGATATAGTTTCCTGATCAAGTCTCTTTATCCTCTTCATTTTTCTGCCTTTCTTGACAAATTCCCAAAACTACTATACAGGAATATATTAACAACTTTTATGGATAAATCAAATAGATATGAAAGTTATTAGAAAGGCAAAGAAGAGAATAGCAATAACCGGGGCGTTTGGATTTATAGGTTCTCATCTTATTCCAATGCTTGATTATGATGAAAGGTATTCAAAGATTGTAGGGATAGATATTAAATCTCCACCATTTGCTATTAAGAAATTATCATATTACAATCTGGACCTTACTTCTCCTTCGGCAGAGATAGAGCTCTCAAAGATCTTAAAAAAGGAGAAGGTAGATATAGTCCTGCATCTTGCATTTATCTCAAACCCTGTATCCAATACAGAATGGGTGCATGAACTTGAATCTGTAGGTACATATAAACTGCTGAATGCATGTGCTATCTCAGGTGTAAATAGATTCTATATGTGGTCAACTACCATGGTCTATGGGGCATATCCAAATAATCCAAACTACCTGACAGAGGAGCATCCAAAGAGAGGATGCCCTGGATTTGGTTTTGTCCAGGATAAGCTTGAGGCTGAAAAGACGCTTATAGAGTTTGCGTCAAAAAATGAGAAGTTCAGATATACTATTCTCAGGACTGCCACAATCGTAGGTCCTACTGTAGATAATATATTTACTTCTATTTTTATGAGGAAATATATGCCTGTGGTCATGGGATACGACCCTTTGATGCAGTTT
>JBBISZ010000241.1:0-4476 GCA_037441045.1 Deltaproteobacteria bacterium
GATCCTTAAATCTAAAGAATTTGACATTTCAAAGTAGTAATAAAGTGTGACATGACATGTAGTAATAATAGTAAAATCATAGCAAAAAAAATATGCTCTCAAGAAAGAAGTACGGAGTTAGTATTTAAAATGCAGATCATACAAAGAGTCTATAAGAATAAGGCACTCTATCAATGATAGGTATTTAACTACTCACAAGATTGATATTAAAACAAAGGATTTATAAACGAACCATGCACGGCACTCTGTTGCGACGTCCTATTCTGATAAAATGTGACTACCAGGATGTTAATAGTTATGTCTACTTTAAGATCAACCCTGTATCTCATTCTGGAGAATGTGCAACAGACTATTAAAGCCATAACAGAAATCTTTGGTATGAAGGTAGATAACGATAACAAAAAATGAGAAATTACTACAGGCCATGGTTAGGTTCATGAATCTGTATGATAAGATGATTTAATTTCAGTAGATATTTACATAATTTGAAAGAGAAAATTGTTGTAAAATATTACTAATAAATCTGTAGTGTACATTTTGGAAGGAAAAGTCAGGTATTTTTGAAGGCGAGTGCACTTTTTACTTCCTTAAATTCATATCCCCTCTTCAACACTGTATACACAACCGCAGATTACTTAATCTGATGGTCTACACCGATATAAAGTATGTTACACCTCCTGTTTGTAGGTTTTAATACCATTCATCTACACATATTCCAGAAATTGTATTCTAATTTTTTCATTTCAAACTTAACTAAGATTTTATATCGCATCTGTCCAGAATAAATTTTACAAAGGAAGCCTCATTATGGGAAGCAGGATTGTCCTTATTAATTAAGGCAGATAGAGGTATTTATTTCTTAAGACGATAAAACAGAAGTTGAGGATAAAGACATTTGTAGGAACAAAAGTAAATGCTGTAATGACGCAGATTTAGACAGTGGTGAGTAAAAATATATAACGAAAAAAGTTGGTTTTTCAATAAATTGGCATGGTGACTTTTAACCCTTACTTAAAAATAAGATTTTGAAACTGAGTTTTATATTTTTCAATAGGCACTTTTTTGTTGCTATGTATAAAACGCTTAAATATATAAATGGAGATATTTCGGAGGAAATAATATGAGTCGAATGATTTTTGTTGTAATCCTGTTGATTACAGGGGTGCTTTTTTATTCCTGCATAGAGGAAAAACCTGAAATTAAGCCACCATCTCTTACGAGGCCATATGTTGACCTGACATATATAAAAGATGGTTATGGCAGATACCTCAATTTTACAGGTGTAAATGTGGGTGGGAGCACAAAAGTCCCAATCAAGAAAGAGGATGGATCTTTCAGTTATATAGGGAGACCATTTCCCCTTGAGGATGCTGATAAGTATTTTAAAATGATAAAAGATGCGGGATTCAATACTATAAGGCTTCTGTTTATCTGGGAGGCAGTAGAACCGAATGAAAAGGGTGTATATGATACGGAGTTTCTGAATTATTTTGATAAGATTATATCAAAGGCCGAAGAGCACGGGATTTATGTGCTGATAAATATGCACGAAAATCTCTTTTCAAGACATCTGTTTGTAAAATACAACGAGGTTCCAATTGTAGGTAAGAAGGGAGAACTGATGGGTATGATCGGCTCACTATTCCCCAGAGATTATTCAAAGGCAACCAGGCCCTGTGAGATGAACCCATTTTCCGATGTGGTTGCAGGAGATGGGGCTCCCCTCTGGGCTGTAAAGGCGGCTCTACCAGAGAAGGCACCTTATATTGGTGGTAAATCGTGGGGGACATTTAAGTCACTAAAGTTTATTCCTGATGTGGCTGGCGATCTGGCTGCTCTTATGGGTGACGGTGGAGGGACAGGTGGACTGTCAGATGAGGACATTACAAAGATACTCAATTCACTGGCATATTCAAATCAGTGTAGTTTTACACCGCAGTCTGTAAAGGAGAGCTCGGATTTCTTACCGTGGACCATGTGGGGGCTCAATATGGTTCTCTCTCTTGATGCACAAAGAGGTTATGCAGCGCTCTTTGCTGGCGATAAGGTGTTTCCAAAAATGAAGGTTCTGTACAATGGACAGGAGTACGGTATAAAAGACTACCTTCAGGACTCGCTTGTGAATGTATGGAAAGAGATTGCAAAGATTGGGAAGAAACATAAGAACATTATCGGATATGATATATTAAATGAACCTAACGGGGCATATATAGTTCTCTCCGCACTTGCAGCGTATGTCCAGCTCGGCCTTGACAACGGACTCACTAAATTCTTAAACGATATGCTCGGCGAGGCAAAAGGCACACAGATTAAGAATATCATTACAAAACTGAGAATTATTCCCAATCTACCTGAGTTTCCCGCTTATTGTGAAAAGCCAGAAGAGGACAAAAAGGCTGAATGCGAGCAGATAAAGGCTGAACGAGATGGAATAATTGCTGAATGGGGGCGTGCGGATATGGATATTCTCTCCACCATATCCTTAAATGTTGGATTTGGGAGAAATTATCTACAGCCTTTATACGAGAGAATTGGGAAGGGGATTCTTGAGGAGGATCCTGATGCAATTATCTGGATTGAGGAGGGTATCTCTATCGACACAGTTCTTGGTTCAGGCGGCATTGGTGGTCAGTGGATGCAGGAGATGTTGAAGCCAGATGGGATAAATCAGGTAGTCTTTACACCTCACTGGTATCCTGATATATATCCTTTCCCTGGCATAAATGTAGATCCAAGAGATCTGAAACTCTCAGAGGTAAAATACAAGGATTATACACCAGAACTAAAAAAGAAGATGGATATTGCCAGAAACTCACTTATGAATATACCTGTTGTGTTTGGTGAATTCGGGACATATTTTAATTTTGGTGGAATAGAGGCATCAAGGGAATCAAAATACCTGATTTCAACAGAGATTCTTGATAATTATTACGAGGCATTTGAAAGACTGTTTTTGCCCAAAATTCAGTGGTGCTTTACCGCCGATAATGATTATAAGTATGGAGATAGATGGAACAAGGAGGATTTTTCAGTTCTTGATCCCGAGCAGAATCTGAGAGGCTACTCTGCATTCTCAAGACCTACTGCAATAGCAATAAGTGGTAAGCCTGTGGAGACACATTTCTATTCAAGTTATCACTACTTTGACCCCGACAAAGGCACACCCAATATGCAGCATGAGTTTTTGCTCAGGTTCAAATCAAAGGAGACAGATGCCCCAACTGAGATATTTGTCCCGCTTCACCAATACAAACTCTGCAAAAAACATATATGCTATGCACATGGTGATGGATGTAAAGATTGTGAAGAAGGAAAAGAGGAGTTCAGATACGAGTTTTATGTATATATCTCGGATGGCTCAATAGTTTATTCAAGAGATGAAAATAAGATTTACTACTATCCTTTTAGAGACGAACCTGAATGGATACATGAGTTAATTATAAGACCTCCTATTGATGGTTTTGACCCTGCGGGATATAGATATCATATAATAGTCACAAAAGATGACTTCAAGGTCATTGAAAAGTGAGGTGAAAACATGAAAAGAATAGCATTCTTCATTATAATTTCACTTGCCTGCAATGCCTTATGCGCCGAACAGGTCTCAAAAAATCTGATTCTGGATTTGAATCTTGATAATTTCTTTTACTACAAAAATGATACGGATTTTGACAATTCAAAAAGACTCTATCAGCCAGAGGGAGACTCTGAGGGGCTTTTAGCCACATATCTAAATTCTCAACTGACATTAAATATTACGAATGATGTATTTATTTTTTATGAATTTGAACTTGGATCAAATATATGGAGTAAGAATAATCCCGATATTATTGATCCAGTCTCAAATGATATTTTTGTCTTAAAGTACAGGCAGATTTATGGTAGTGCAGAATTCTTTGAAAACAGATTAAGGATAAGAAGTGGCTATATCAGGATTATCGACCCGACCACACTCTTTATCAATCACTGGATAGGTGCATTTCAACTTGGCTTTGATGTATCAAACACAAAAAACTATCTCATAATCTCCCAGATGCCAGATGTAAATTATGAAGGACTAACCTCATCCACCAATAATTTTGCAAATGATAGATGGCTATTTGCTCTGATGAGCAGTTTTGGCTTGATGGGGAATGATACTCTGAGCATTGCATGGTATTCCCTCTATGACGATACTCAAATCAGAAGATCCAACCTCATTCATTCACCGATGCTGTCTTATCTGTTTTACAGGGAAAGACTGAAACTGATGTTTGATGCAATCCTTCAATTTGGAGTCCTTCAGAATGCCTCAATAAATGGTGAGGATGTAAGAGAGTTGAGTTATGGACTCAATCTGAACATTTCACAGGGATTGGGTGAGTTCTCTGTCATACTGAACGGGCTTTTTATGATCGCTGATGATAAGTATAGTGTCAATAAATATAATGGATGATTTTATTATTCTGTAAAAAATCGCATCAGCACTTTATTGCT